>CAMDVP010000010.1 GCA_945877525.1 uncultured Clostridia bacterium
CCTGCTCCAGCTCCCGGCGCATGTCGACGATTTCCACCTCGGGCATGGGGCGGTTCAGCACCCGGGTGGGCATTTCCACCAGGGTATAATCCCCCCGGCGGGCCCTGGCAAAGGATAGGATGCTGGGCGTGGCGCTGGCCAGAAGCAGGGTTGCGCCCTCCTCCTCGCACCGCCACCGGGCCACCTCCCGCGCGTCGTAGCGGGGGTGACGGTCGCTGAGGTAGGTGGTTTCATGCTCCTCGTCCACCACGATCAGCCCCAGCCGCTCCGTCGGAGCAAACACCGCCGAGCGCGCGCCGATAATCACCCGGGCGTCCCCCCGGCGGATGCGCCGCCATTCATCGAAGCGCTCCCCTGCCGACAGCCGCGAATGCAATACCGCTGCCACCGGCCCGAAGCGGGCGCGGAACCAGTCCACCATTTGCGGGGTCAGGGCAATTTCCGGCACAAGAATCATGGCGGATTTGCCCATGCCGAGGGCCCGGCGCACCAGGCGGATGAACACCTCCGTCTTGCCGCTGCCCGTCACGCCGTGGAGCAGGAAGCGGCCTGTGCCCTGTTCCAGCTCCGGCAGGATGATTTCCAGCGCCTCCCGCTGGGAGGGGGTCAGCTCCGGGTCGGGCACAGGGGCGCTCATGCCGCCGCCCGGGCGGCGCAGAACCTCCTGCTGCCATAATTCCACCAGCCCCGCCGCCGCCAATTGTCGCAGAGGTTCCAGGGGCTCGCGAACCACCAGCTTCATTTCGCCCACGGGGTGGGGCGCGCCGTCCCGCAGAAGGTTCAGCAGCGCCCGCCGCTTCTGCGAACGGCCCTGGGCGGCGATGGCCTCCTCCACCTGCTCCGGCGGGATGGCCAGGCGTGCCACGGGCTGCTGCTTCACCTGCACCCGTCCGCCCCGCATTTCCGCGGGAAGCATCAGGCGCAGGGTTTCCGCCAGGGGGCAGTGGGCGTTTTCCGCCATGCGCCGGGCCAGGGTCAGCAGGCAGGGCAGAATGGCGGGATAATCCTCCAGGGGGGCGATGATGTCCTTCAGCCGTTCCGGGGGCAGGTCGCAGCGCTCTGTCAGGGCGACCACCACGCCCTCCTTCTTTCTGGGGCCAAAGGGCACCTCCACCCGCTGCCCCACAGACAGGGGCATTCCCTCCGGCACACGATAGGTGAAGGTGTGGGCCACGTTTTCATGCACAATGTCCACGATCACCTGTGCCAGCATGCCCTCACCCCCTATCTGTCCAGTATCTATTATAGCGTTTTTGCCCGTGTTGCACAAGGGTCTTGCGCCGCGCGTCACACGTCCTTCACCTAAAATTCATTCCCAAAAGGACAAAAATGTGCTATACTATCGTTAGAAAGGGTGTAGACCCCGGAACGTTGCTCAGCATGATGCAAGGAAAGCGAGGGATTCTGATGGCGACAAATCTGGTCATTACCATCGGCAGGCAGTTTGGCTCCGGCGGGCGGAAGGTCGGCAAGCTGCTGGCGGAAAAGCTCGATATACCCTATTATGACAAGGAACTGCTGGCCGAGGCCGCCAAGGACAGCGGCATCTGCCAGGAAATCTTTGAAAATCATGACGAAAAGCCCACCCGGTCGCTGCTGTTTTCCCTGGTGACCGGCATGCAGATGCACGGCGACCCCGGCAGCATGTATATGGACATGCCCCTCAACCATAAGATATTCCTGGCCCAGTTTGACGCCATCCGCCGTATCGCCAGCGAGGGGCCCTGCGTGATCGTCGGGCGCTGCGCCGACTATGTGCTTCGGGATAAGCCCAACGCGGTGAGCGTGTTTGTCAAGGCGGACATCCGCCAGCGGGTGGAGCGTGCTGTGTCCCTCTATGGCGTGGATCCTGCCAGGGCCGAGGAAACCGTCCGCAAGGCCGACAAGCAGCGCGCCAGCTATTATAACTACTACGCCACCGCCACCTGGGGCGATGTGAACAACTACGACCTGTGCGTGGATACAGGCAAGCTGGGCATCGAGGGCACGGTGGAGCTGATTGAGCAGTATCTCCGCCTGCGGGAGCAGGCCCTGAAGAACGCAAAGGAGTGATTGCGCTGAAACGGCTATGGACGCTTCTGTGCGCGCTGCTGCTTCTGCCTGCCGCAGTCCTGGCGGAGCTGACCTGGCCCGAGGGGGCCACCGGCGGACAGCAGGCGTTGCAGGCGTATATCGCCAGGGTCAATGACAACCTGGCTCAGCTGGGCTCCCGGCAGGTCAACTCGATTTTCGAGTACTACGAGGGCTTTGCGGTGCTGGGGGTTACCGACCAGGGCATGGCGGAGGTTCCCGAAGGCGTGGAGCTGACCTTCACCATGAATGAGGACAGCCTGTCCCAGCTACAGCTGCGGGTGAGCGATCCCACCTGCTTTGCGGCGCTGGCAGCCAGCTGCATTCAGGCCGCAAGCCCCGAAGCCACAACCCTGCAGGACGCCATGAATACCCCTGCCGGTCATGCTGCGCGGGCGCAGAGCGAGCCGGCCAACTCCTATGAGGAGCAGATCATCACCGGCCCGGGCGACGCGCCACGCACCTATTACGCCTATTATCCCAACCAGTATCGCGACGGCGTGAACTGGCTGCAGCTGACGCTGATCTTTCCCCGGTCGGACGCGCAGGCCGCTGCGGCCATTGGCGCGGTAACCCCGGCGCCCGCCGATCCCGAGCAGGAGTATGAGGGCACCGGCTATGACGGAGGAATTCATCTGGAGGTGTTTGTGACGCCTACCCCCGAGCCTGATCCCTTTGGCGAGGGCTGACGATGCTTCCGGCAGAGCCGGATGTTTGATTTGAAAAGGGCGGCGCATATCGTGCCGCATTCCAGGGCAGGAAACAGCCCCATATCAGAAAAAAGTGATATGCCATGCAACAGAAAGCGCCCATGCTTCTGCCAATGAAGCATGGGCGCTTTCTATTGCAAAAAACCGATGGGAGATGTCGGAGAAATCGCAGGCCCTCCGGCTTCATTCGTATCCATCGGCAAATCTGCCGTCCGGGAGCATAGCGGCCAGGAGGAGACGGAAGAAAAACGCCGTCCGCAGACAGCGTTTCTCCTTCTTAAAAAAGTGACAGCAAGCCACTTTTTTGGCGTGCTGATGGCGGGACTCGAACCCGCACGCCTTGTGAGCAGGGGATTTTAAATCCCCGGTGTCTGCCGTTCCACCACATCAGCCTGTATGGGGCATTATACCATCCTTCCCGGGGAGCGTCAAGCAGTCCCTCCGCCTCAAAAGCAGGAATCCGCTTCTTTCCGTCGAATACCGTGAAGCACGGAAGGATGGCAGAACGGAGGAATGCAGATGAATATCGGTATTGTGGGCCTGGGGCTGATCGGCGGCTCCCTGGCCAAGACGGTGAAGCTTCATACCGGCCACCGGGTCATCGGCTGCGACCTGAATCCGCAGACGGTGCTGCAGGCGCAGCTGCTGGGGGCCATCGATGAGGAAATGACAGAGGACAGCCTCCGCCAGTGCGACGTGGTGCTGGTGGCGCTGTATCCCAAGGGAATTATCGACTGGGTGAAGGCCCATGCGGATACCTTCGGCGAGGGGGCGCTGGTGATTGACTGCGGCGGCGTGAAGCAGGAAATCTGCCGGGAGCTTGCCCCTCTGTCCCGGGCGGGAAAGTGGCACTTCATCGGCGGACACCCCATGGCGGGGCGGGAGTTTTCCGGCTTCAAGTATGCCCGGGACGACCTGTTCGACCGGGCCAGCATGATCCTGACCCCCATGGGCGATGAGGAGCCGGCGCTTTTGCGGCGGGCGCGGGATTTCTTCATGGATCTGGGCTTCCGGCGGGTGCAGTTCACCACCCCCGCCACCCATGATGAGATGATCGCCTACACCAGCCAGCTGGCGCACATTGTGTCCAGCGCCTATGTCAAGTGCCCCCTGGCCGGGCGGCACAAGGGCTTTTCCGCAGGCTCCTTTGCTGACATGACCCGGGTGGCCCGGCTGAACGAGGACATGTGGACGGAATTGTTCTTTGACAACAGGGATGCGCTACTGCCTGAGGTGGAAGGGCTGGTGCAGCGCCTGACTGCCTACCGCGACGCCTTGCGTCAGGATGACCGGGAAGGCATGCGCGCGCTTTTGCGGGAGGGCCGCGAGGTGAAGGAAAGGCTGGAGGAAGGCTGATGCGCATCGCTGTGTCCGCGTGCCTGCTGGGGGAAAAGTGCAAATACAACGGCGGCGACAACCGCAATGTGCGGGTGATCGACTTTGTGCAGGGGCATGAGGTGATCCCCGTGTGCCCGGAGCGCGCCGCGGGCATGCCCTCGCCCCGGCCGCCGGTGGAAATCCGCTGCGGCCGCCTGGTGGACTGCCATGGACATGACGTGGACGCCTGCTATCGGGCAGGGGTGGCCCGCACCATCGCCATGCTGGGCGATAAGCCTGTCGACCTGGCGATTCTTCAGCCCCGCAGCCCCACCTGCGGGGTGCATCAGGTGTACGACGGCACCTTCTCCGGGGTAAGGACGGAGGGCCGGGGCATCCTGGCCCAGGCGCTGGCGGAGCGGGGCATCCCCCTGCGGGAGCCGGAGGAGCTGTGAGCTTCGGCGTTTACCACACCTCCGGCATATATCGCCGCAAAAACAGGGCATATTCGCTCTCCGGGTGCTCCCGGAGGGCATTTTTGTCAATTTCCCGCACAACAATCCGGCGGATGCTCTCCCGCGCCGCATCGCTGAGGGTTTCATGGCGGTGGATCATCAGCGCGCCCTGCGCTTCCAGCGAAAGCAGATGGGCCATCAGGTCGGGAATGGCCTGGCAGGAGGTTACCGGCACCGGGGGTTCGCTGAGATAGATCCAGGGCATCTTATCCATGGCGGGAAGCTCGGCTTCCGCGGCGTAGACGTATCCGGGCTGCCCCTGATACAGCGCGGTCAGCTGGCCGGGGAAATATTCGTCGTAATGGAGGCGGCCCTCACGATCCCAGCGATAGGTGAACCAGCCGTTGGGGCGGGTCATGGGGTTGTGGGCGTAGAGGGCTGCCAGGGCAGGGCTGTGAGTCAGGTAAACATACGGCCGGTCGTGATTGGACTGAAAGGGAAGCAGCCGGGTCAGCCCCGGCACTGCGCTGCCGTGGTACAGCATCATGAGAACCGCCTCCTTCGATAAGGCCATGATAGGCTATGCCGGACAAAAAAACAAGACTGGTTCCACAGGGCGATTTATGGTATAATAGATACAGGGAAAAGCATCCGGGATGCAGCCTGCGTTCATCTGCCTGTACATGCAGAAACAAGTTAATCTCACAAAAAGGAATACAGTATAATTCTGATAAAAACAGCCGAAAGAGGAATGCGCTATGGATATTGGACGATGATTGATGCATACGCATGAGGGTGCCTGGATCAGGAGCATTCCGTCTGCTTCGTTCATTCCGCTTTGGGGGATCTATCTGGTTGTCATTCTTACGGCGGCGCTTTTTTTGATCTGGAGAAAGCAGGTTTCAGCGGTGCGCAGCCTGACACAGCATATGCAGAAGCCGGTGATGACGCTGCAGGATCTGGTGGCCTTCAGCGGCCTGTCGCCCTATCACGCCACTGCGCTGCGGGTGTATGAGCAATACCTGAAGGGCGCTGTTCGCATCAGCCCTGAGGACGGCTATATCCATGAATTGAATGAGACGGACGAGGATAAAGAGGACGAGCAGACGCCCATGCTCTATCTCAGGACGCATACTGTCAAAATCCGGGAAATCAGTGAGACCAACCCCCGCGACAGAAAATACGATCGGATGCTTTGCGCGAAGAACCGGAAAGACTTCGTGGACTATCAGACGGCATACAGGAAGAAATCCTGCTGGTTCACCATATGTGTGATCGGGATATCGACCGTGCTGATATACCTGCCGGCGCTCATGCGCATGTCCATGGGCCTGGCCCGGCTTTGCCGCCGCATGGGCGTGGACAAGCTGTGGACGGACCGTGTTGTGCCCATCGGACGGGGAAGAGAAATGGCGGATCTGACCATCCGCCGGGAAGATCTCCCCGCCTACCTGGATGCCATCCGCTGCGCCAGAGGAGGCGTCCTTACGCGCCTTGTCCATCCTGGAACAGAGGTCAGTGCCGGCCGTGCCCTGCAGTTTCAGTGCGGCGGAGACTGCTATGTGTGCGGTGCGGGGAGCGATCTGGTGACGGTGGACGAGCATGGACATATCTTCCCCTGCCGAAGAATGCCCATTGACTGCGGCAGTATCCATGAAACCACGCTGACGCAGGTTTGGCAGAGCCATCCCGTGTTTATCGAGCTGAGGCGCCGGCAAATCCCGCAGGCATGTCTGTCCTGCGGCAGCTGTTATGCCTGCCGGGGTGGTGCAAGATGTCTGGCTTATGCGGAAACGGGAAGCTATCTTCTGCCTGACCCTGCCTGCGGATGGTGCGCCCAATAGCAAACCGAGCCGGTACAGGCGAATGCGCCGTGCCGGCTCAGTGTGTCAAAAGTGGCTGCGGCCACTATTCTGAGGAGGAACGCCGTCTGCGGACGGTGTTTTTTTCCGTCTCCGCCTGGCCGCTATGCTCCCGGACGGCGGATCCGAATGAAGTCGGAGAGACCGCGGTTTCTTCGACACTACCCAGGGGCTTTTGACAATCTAAGCAAGGCCGTTCAGCCTGAAAGGCTGAACGGCCTTGATTCGCATCCGGGAAATTCATAGCGTTGTTTACGCGGAAACGGACTGGCCCTGCGCGGCTTTGGCCACCTTGGGCTCGTGGTATTCCACCTTCGGGTCGTAATATACCTTCTCCGGGGGAACCTCCAGCAGAGCCGGATTGTTCAGGTGTTCAATCATCGTGGCGAAGAAGCCCGCGTAATGCGCCCCGGAGCATACCCGCTCGTCCGCCGTGATGCCGATGGGCAGCCAACGCTTCATGCGGGGCTTGCCCTCCTCGTCCAGCGCCAGGGAGCGTTCCACCGAACCCATGCCGAAGAACAGGCTGGTGGAGCCGAAGTTGTAGATGTGGTGATTCACATGATGCAGGCCGATGGAGGCGTTGTTGGTGATGAACATGCTGGTATGGAAGGGCAGTTCATCCAGCAGCGCACCGGGACACAGACCGTAGCGGTCCAGCAGCCGCACCAGCCCCACCACCAGCGTGGGCAGGCCGGGCACGGCCAGCACACCCTTGGCCAGCTTGTCCACAAAGTTACTGGTGTCCTCGCCGCGGTTGGCAGCCACCGCCGAGGCCATGCGGTCGCGCACGTCGTAGATGGTATCGGTGGGGTCGAAGCGGATTTTCACCGAGGTTTCGGGGCTATCGTTATTCTGCGGATCCTTGAGCATGGTGAAGGACACGGTGCAGTTTTTCCGGGAATAGTACTGCTTGTTCATGATGAAGCGGTTGATTTCCGGGTGCTGGCTCACCGCGCGGACAAAGGCCGCCACAATGATCTGCATGAAGGTGATCTTTTCGCCCTTCGTGCTCTGGGCGGCAATGTAGCGGGCCATCTTCTCATAGTCCAGCTTGTGCTGAAGGAACACCTGCGCGTCGCAGCGCATGGGCATCAGGTAGGGCGTGATGCGCACAATGGGGTCGATGGAGCCGATTCTGCGTCCATCCGGTCGGTATCCGAACATGAAATCCTCCCCTTGCCGATGAATTGTGGCCGTATGATGACAGCATGAAAAAATGAAAATGCCACAGCCCTATTGTATCAGACCTTCCTCATTTGTCAATGGAAGGCATGGCATGACCATGCACGAGAGCGCGGCATAGCTGCATCGGTACGGCGGACGGCATGGGTCACTTGCCTTCCTTGATCAGGTTGCGGATGTCGTTGACCACGCTGGCCATGCTGGAGGAGGACTTCATATTGCTGGACACCAGGCTGCAGCTGTGCAGGATGGTGGAGTGATCCCGGTTGCCAAAGGCCTGGCCAATCTGCGGCAGGCTCATGGTGGTCATCTCCCGGGTGAGGTAGATGGCGATTTGCCGGGGCACGGTGATCTCCCGGCGGCGGGAGGGGCTGATGAGATCCTCCGGGGTGATGCTGTAATAATCGCTCACCGTCTGCATAATCACCTCGGCGGTGATGCTGCGGGTCTTTGGCTTGACAAATACGTCCCGCAGGGCGTCCTGGCACAGTTCGACGGTGATGGGCTGGTTAATCAGGTTGGCATAGGCCACCAGACGGGTGAGGCTGCCTTCCAGCTCGCGGATGTTGCTGTCCACGTTGGCGGCGATTAGCTCCAGCACATCGTCGCTAACGCTGATGTGATCCTGCCGTACCTTTTCCCGCAGAATGGCGATGCGGGTTTCGATGTCGGGGCGCTTGATGTCTGCCACCAGGCCCCAGGCAAAGCGGCTGGACAGGCGCTCCTCCAGGCGGGCGATCTCCTGGGGCGGCTTGTCGCTGGTGAGGATAATCTGCTTGCCGGCGGTATGCAGGGCGTTGAAGGTGTGGAAGAACTCCTCCTGGGTGCTGTCGCGCCCGGCGATGAACTGGATATCGTCCACCATGAGGATATCCACATTGCGGAAGCGGTTGCGGAATTCGATATTGCGGTTCTGCTGGATGGCGGAGATCAGCTCGTTGGTGAAATTTTCGCTGGTAATGTACAGCAGGCGCTTTTCGGGGTACTGCTGCTGGACATAGTGGCCGATGGCGTGCATGAGATGGGTTTTGCCCAGGCCCACGCCGCCGTGGATGAACAGGGGGTTATAGGCGTCGGCAGGGGACTCGGCCACCGCCAGGGCCGCCGCGTGGGCAAAGCGGTTTCCGTTGCCCACCACGAAGGTGTCGAAGGTATACTTCGGGTTCAGCTGCACCGAGCCCGCCGCCAGCCCGCTGGAGGCCGCCGCCTGGGCCCGGGCCTCGTCGCTTTCAATCTCGGCGCGGGTGAGCACAATGACGGACATCCGCTGTCCCGCTACCTGGGACAGGCAGTTGGCAATCATGGGCACATAGCGGTTGTTGATCATCACCTTCATGGTTTCCATGGCCAGGCAGAGGGTGAGGGTGTCATTTTCCAGCCTGACGGGGGTCAGGTTGCCGCTGATCCAGGTCTGGTAGGATACAGAGTTCAGCTCCTCCTTCAGCAGCCTGCAGGTACCTTCCCATAGTTCCTTCATGTCCATCCCAATACTCCTCCGCTCGCGTATGGCCGTGCGACCTGCCGTGTATGAATGTTCAAATGCGCGCCTGCCTGCCGGGAAAAAAGCGCACGGCTATTGCAGACCGTGAGCTGTGGAAAACAGGACGATTCAAGCTGTGGATAACCCTGATGACGGAACGCTGTTGTTTCCGAACGCACCTATCATAGCACGAAAGCACCGAAATATCAAGGGGTACAAACGGTCGCGGGCAATGCATAGAGCCATGGGGCTGTTGATAACTTTCATCCCAAGGTATTGTGCATCAGATCGGACAGACCACAAGACCTAATAAAGCAGAGTGTTATTAATATGCATTACATGTATAAACATGCAATATGCGGGACTGCTGGGCGGAAAATGGCAGAAAAAAAGTTTGTCCCGGGGACGAAGATGTCCACGGGACTTGCCGGAGCATGCAAAAGCAGCCCCCGCAAGGGAAGCTGCTCTTTTGCAAACGATGTTTAGTAGCGAGGGGAATTAACCACGACGCGCTGCGAAGCACTCGCTGCAGTAGACCGGACGGTCTTCACGGGGAACAAAAGGAACCTGAGTGGGCTTGCCGCACTCGGCGCAGATGGCGTCATGCATCTCGCGGGGAGCGCCAGCAGCGGGACGGCTGGCCTTGCGAGCCTGACGGCACGCCTTGCAGCGGGTGGGCTCGTTCTGGAATCCCTTTTCGGCGTAGAATTCCTGCTCACCGGCGGTGAAAACGAACTCAGCACCACAATCTTTGCAAACCAGCGTCTTGTCTTCGTACATGGTTAGGAACCCCCTGATTTTGATTTAGGTGAACGCTTCGGCTGACCTGGTCTTTGCCCCCACACTCGCCGCCTGGAAGGTTGCTCAACGCATCTGCGCCCTCACGCACTTCTCTCGGAGCCGGGCTCCGGGCGGACTTACATCTAAACCGCACCATGCTCACCGTCGCTTTGGACGGATTACGTGGACCGCTTTGCCTGCGACTGGCATCGGCTTGCAACCACAGACCCGAAGGATTCAACCGCGCCTATTATAGTCCGATTTTCCGAAAATAGCAAGCAAAATTTTATCAGAATCTTTTTCTGCCCTGCAAATACGAATTGCCGGAGCGAAAATCATGAGGTATGATGAGTATATTCGGAAGGAGGGACGACTGATGACGGCACAGCTATTGACGTTTCTGATTACCTATGAAGGACTGGAGGACAAAATCTGGAGGAAGGTACAGGTATCCTCCAACTGGCGGCTGGATCAGATGGGATATCTGGTGCTGGCGACCTTTGACACGCTGGCCTATCATCTGTTTGCCTTTACCTGCAAGGGCAAGCAGTATGAGCTTCCGGACGAGGAATTCGATTTGGAGAATCAGGCGGACGCCTGCGATGTCAGCCTGAATCAGCTGCGGATGGAGCCCGGCGATTGTCTGCGGATGATCTACGACTTTGGCCTTGATCAGGTGTTCAACCTGACGCTGCTGTCTGCCGAACCCATGCCCCGGGGGAAGGGCGCTCACTACCCCTGGATTGTGGATGGCAAGGGGCGGGGCATTCTGGATGACATGCCCGCGGATGAGCTGCAGGAGCTCGTCGCGCAGATTGACAAAAACGGAAAAACGGACGAACCGGTTTTCTACAACGAATGTATCAAGCCATGGGATTACCACGACTATGACATCAAATTGGACAACATGCTTCTGAAGCACGAGATCAGGAGAATTGAGAGAGGATACGCCGGGGGGCTGGATGAGGAGGACGAATAATACAGCCTAAATCAAAGGGATATGCTGCTTATCCAAGCGCATCAATGAAAGCTATGCTTATTCTAACTATACTTATCCCAAGCCCATCAAAGGAATCCTATGCTTTTCCCGAACTCATCTGATACGATTCTTATTTTAAACGATTATATGGATGCGGAGCGAAGGAGTGCAGAGGGCGACGGCTCGCCAGTGGCGAGTCCATCGAAGGCGGAAGTCGAAAGCGAAGCGACGATGACCGCAAAGCCCTCTGGTCGCCTCCGCAGAGGCGAAATCCCCTTGAAGCATATTAAGGATATGGTTATAGGAATAGATTCACATTACACCTGAGCCAGCGCAGCCACGTGTGCCTGCAGGCTCTGGTGATAGGGCGCGATCGTGCGCAGCTCGTCCAGGTCGTAGCACAGTCCTTCCCCGTCGCCCTCTCCCAGCGCTCCCAGGGCGTCCAGAATCAGGCACTGCACATGGCTGCGCAGCGTCAGATCCTCGTCGAAAATCTGCAGTTCCGGCAGGGATACGGCGAAGTATTCCGTCCGCACCTGATCGTGCATGTGCTCCCTGGCGTAGCTCCGCAGAAGATGGAAGCGTTCCATGGCCTCCTTTTCCCGGCCCAGGCGGCGCAGGGCCAGCCCTTGATAGGCCAGACGCTCCGGGGGCTGGTCGTTATAGTACAGCACGCTACCAATGTCGCAGTCGCCGGCGGCGGCCTGCGCGTAGGCCGTGCAGGCATCTTCAGAGCGGCCGGCCTGCTCCAGGCAGCGGCCCAGCCAGTACAGCGCGTCATGCTCGCTGGTGGAGGGCAGGCGGCCTTCGCCCAGGTGGTGCGGGTAGGGCCCCGCAGCCTGGGTCAGCAATGCCTCGGCTTTTTCAAAACTGTGCTGCGCCATGGCCTCCCGGGCCAGGGCTATCAGCGCGATACGCCACTGTGCGGGGGCCTTGCCCTCGCCGCCCTCCCAGGGATGAAAGCGGCGGCTGTTGATCCAGTCCAGCGCGTCCTGATACCGACCTGCCTGATTCAGCAGCGCGGCATATTCGATGGCCAGGTCGTCCCGCACCCCCAGCAGGGAGCGGCGGACTTCCAGCGCGGACAGGCGGTCGGACGCAGGAACATTCAGCTTCTTGCGCAGTGCGTCCAGCTCCATCAGCACCCGTGCGTCGGAAGGGTCGCAGGCAAAGGCCGTTTCCATCTCCCGCAGGGCGTCCATGGGGCGGTTTGCCCTGTTGTAATACACCAGGGCAAGGTTGCGGTGGGCGGTGGCAAAGCTGCTCTTCAGGCGGATGCATGCTTCCCAGCATGCCATGGCCTGCTGCCACTGCCCCTTGTCGTACCAGTAATTGCCCAGGGCGTAGTGGGCATAGGCCAGGCCGGGCTGTGCGCACAGGGCGGATTCAAGGGCCAGGCAGTCCTCCTGCCGATGGGGGAAGCACCCGTCGGGGCAGGCGGCAGCCGCCCTGTCCAGCCACGCTGCGTCACCGGTCAGCGCAGAAAGATAGATGTACGCCAGCAGACTTTCCCCGTGGCGCAGGGCAGTGCGCAGCACACTGGCTGCGTCCTCCCGCAGGCCGCAACGGGCGTATTCCAGCGCAAGCTCGATGAAGGGCGAGGGGGATTCGCTCAGGTGCGCGTCCCAGCATTCCTCCGTGCCGGTGAGCAGCGACAGCTCCCGGGAGGCTACCGCGTCCAGGGGATCAAGCCGCAGGGTCTCCCGGGCCAGGGCCGCGGCTTCCTCCCCGCGGCCCAGCAGGCGCAGGGCCATGGTGCGGGCGTTGCGGGCCAGCATGTCGCGGCTGTTGCGCTCCACCGCCAGGGTGAGGTGCTCCAGCGCCCGTTCCGCATCCCCCTGCCGCAGGGCGATGCACCCCAGACGATAGTACGCGGCGCTTTGCCACGCGCCATTCCATGCGGATTTGTAGAACGCGTCATAGGCCTCCTCATCCCGGCCCAGCAGCGCCAGGGTCAGGCCCAGCTGGTAGAAGCACTCCCCGTCATAGGGATTGGGGTTTTTTTCCGTGGCGGAGGCGACAGCACGGTGCAGGTATGCTTCGCTTTCCGCAATCAGGCCGCGCTTCACCAGCAGCTTGGCGCAGGCCACGTTCAGACGGACGTCGTCGGGGTCGCGGCGCAGGCCCTCCTGATAATAATCCATGGGATCCCAGGTGGCATGACGGTATTGCTCCAGGTGGGTGCCATAGCGCCACAGCTTCTCGCCCGTGGGCACATCCTTCGGGGCAGGGATGGCCGTGGCGGGCTCGGGAAGCGTCTGATGATCCTGCGGCTTTTCCCTATAGACGACCAGGGCGCGGCCCTTTCTGTCGCGCACGCGAACGGTCAGCAGCCCGCCGGGGTCACGGGCCGTCAGCTGTGCCGCGGCTTCGGGGGTTAAATCCTCCCGCTTCTCAGCGATGACCGCGCCGTCCTTTTCGATGGTCAGAACGCAGCCGGGGAACACGCCTGTGACGTAGGCGGTGGCTGTGACCTGCCCGTCCGCCCGCTCCAGCCCTACCAGCGCGTCGCGGGTAGCATTTTTGACCGCGCCCACCTGCTTGTAGGGCAGGAAATACTGGGTAAAGCGCTTTTCTTCCCCGGGCATCAGGAAGGAAAAGTCCGGCTGGTTGTCGGTGAAGCACCCGGCCATCAGTTCGATGTAGGGGCCGTCGCTGTCGGTGAGGTTGCGGTCCCAGGCCTGGCCGAATTCGCCGTTGCCCCAGGTCCACTGCTTCTTGCCGGGGGAAACGTGGTGATCGGCCACATGGAGCATGCCGGCCTGTCGTGCGTCGTCATAGTTTCCCACAAAGTCATAATCGGAATGGGCGGCCATGTAGGAGGTAGGGACGGGTATATTCTTATAGCGGGAGATGTCTACCCCCGCGGAGTAGTCCATCTTGTAATACACGCCGTGGGCGATGGGAAAGTCGGACACGTCGCGCTTGCCGTGATCCATGACGGCGTATACGTCCGGGGGAAAGATGGAGCGGGTGTGATCGTTCACGGCCACGGCGGGATTGGCCCACCACAGGAAGGTCTGCACCTGGCCGGTGCGGTTGAACAGCTGGTTTTCGATTTCCAGATACGCCTTGCCGGGGCGCAGGGTGAGGCGGCTCATGCCCTTGGTGCGGAACATCTGCTCAATTTCCCCCACAAGGATGGAGCAGCTGCCGTCCGGGTTTTCCGAAAGCTGCCATGGCATGGGGTCAAAGGTGCTGGGGCGGTGGTGCTGGGGCCAGTTGAATTCGATGCCTCCGGAAATCCACGGCCCGGCCAGGCCCACCATGGCGGGCTTGATGACATGGTTGTAGTAGACAAAATCATAGCCGTTGGTCTTGTCCAGGGCACGCTGTACCCGCCCGCCCAGCTCCGGCAGCACCATCACATACAGGTACTCGTTTTCCAGGCACAGGGCGGTGTAGGTTTTCATGACCTTTTCATCGCTGACGGTGTCGGTGACGGCATGGGGATACACCCTGCCGCTGGAGCCCTGGTACACCCGGCGATCCAGAAACATGGGGTTGCGGTCGGGGGCACCCACGGGGTAAGTAGGGATGTCCATCTTTTCCATCCAAACACGAACAGGCTTCATGGCGATTCTCCTCCTTGGGGCTTATGCAAATTTATTATAGGGGCTGCACGGGATGATACCCATAGCGGAAGCAAGCATAATACTTGTAAAAAACGCGCACAATCAGAAAATGAGTTTCCGCGCAGGATGGGGATGTGCTATAATATCAATGAGAAAAAACAGCGGGAGGGGCGCGTATGCGGGTATATGAGCAGGGAGTGCTGCCTGCCTCGCGGATTTACTTTCACACGCCGGGCAGGACGGCGCAGGAGCTGTTTCTGACCCTGACCTGCACGGGCCGCTACGACTGCGACGGCAGCTACCGGGTGGAGCGGAGCGGCTATGACAGCGCGCTGGTGCTGCTGGTTCTGTCGGGTTCGGGATATGCCTATGTCCGGGGCCGCAGACGGGAAATACACGCGGGCAGCTTCCTGCTGCTGGACTGCTTCGGCCCCCACTGCTACGGCACGGATGACGGCTGGTCGATCCTCTGGGTGCATTTCGCCGGACGCATGGCCCGGGAGCTTTTGCGGGCCGCGGAGGAATATCCGCCCTGCATCCCCCCGGGGGAGCGCAGCTTTGCCATGCGGCGGGCCATGGAGGGGCTCTATGCCATGTTCGGCCCGGGAGGCCGCCCGGCGGACGGGGACATCCACCGCATGCTCACCGAGCTGGTTACGCCCTTCCTGACCCCCGAGCCCTCCCGGGAGGAGGACGACGCAGGCTGCATGGACCGCATCGCGGCCACCCTGTCCGCCCACCTGTCCGAGCATATCGCCGTGGCCGATCTGGCTGCCATGGCGCATATGTCCGTCAGTCAGCTGGGGCGGGTATTCAAGAAGGAAAAGGGAATGCCGCCCCACCAGTATCTGCTGGAGGCGAGGCTCAATGCCGCCAGGTTTTACCTGGCCTCGACTGATCTGCCCCTCTCCCAGGTGGCGGAGCTGTGCGGCTTCACCGACGCCAGCGCCCTGACCAACGCCTTCCGCCGCCGCATGGGCATGACGCCAAGGGCCTACGCCCGCCAGCAGCGGACAGCCCAGGGGCCGGAGACGTCCTTCTCATGAAATTCTAACCAAACGCTTATGCGCCCCGCCTTTCCCGGGCGGGGCGCATCATGCTATCATGCCATCAGCGCGGCGAGCTTCTCCGGCGCAAGGGCGGAGAAGGGTGCGGGCTCCGCGGGGCTTTCGGGAAAATCCCCAAGGGGCAGGCGCAGCCACACCACGTCGTGCCATTTTCCCAGCTTGTACCCCGCCTGCTGAAACAGACCGATCTGCGTGAAGCCGAAACGGGTGTGCAGGCCGATGCTGCGCTCGTTGGGCAGGGTGATACAGGAGTAGGCATTCTGATAGCCCTGGGCCCGCAGGCAGCGCAGGAGGCGCTCCATCAGCGCCTTGCCAACGCCCCGGCCCCGGCAGGACGAATCCACATAGATGCTGAGCTCCACATCCCAGCGGTAGGCCTCCCGCACCCGATAGGCAGCGGCATAGGCATAGCCCAGTACCCGACCATCCTCCTCGCACACCAGAAAGGGAAAGGAAGCGCCGATGCGGGCGATCTTCTCTGCGAATTCCCCCTCCGTGGGCATGGCGGTGGCAAAGGTGATGGCGGTATCGGCCACATAGGGGGCGTAGATGTCCGCAAGACGGGCGGCGTCTCTGGCGCAGGCGGTGCGGCAGCGCATGGAAAATCATCCTTTCGCATGGGGGTTGCGCCCATTATAGGCCCGGCGGCGGGAAAAATCAAGCGGCAAAGGAGCATGAGCGGCATGGAAGCAGCGATGGCGGACAGGCGGATGACGGCGGAGGAGCGCCAGGCGCAGAACAGGCGGCGTCGCGCCTTCACGAGCGAATTCTACCGGCAGAACCGGGGCATGCTGGCCCTGGGCATGGGCTGCGCGGTGCTCATCAGCGCAGGGGAGCTGGGCATTTCCGGGCTGATGCGGCAGCTGGTGGATGTATACACCACAGGAAATATGGACAGCCTGCGGCAGGCGGCCGTGCTGGGCGCGGCGCTGACGGTGGGCTTTGCGCTGGTGCTGGCGCTCAATACCCTGGCCCGGCCCCGGTTCCTGGAGCGGGCGGCTGTGCAGTACAAGCGGTATGTATTCGGCGAACTGACGAAAAAAAGCGTGTCCTCCTTTTCCAGGGAGAACACCGGGCGCTATATCTCCGCCCTGACCAACGACTGCACCGCCATCGAAACAGACTGGCTGAACAAGCAGTTTTCCCTGGTTACAAGCCTGCTCAGCTGTGTGGGCGCGCTGTGCATGATGGTGTATTACAGCCCGCTTCTGACGCTGTGCACCGTGGCGCTGGCGCTGCTGCCCCTGACCGCGTCCATCCTCACCGGCGGCCGTCTGGCCCGGGAGGAAAAGGTCGTGTCCGAGGAGAACGAACGCTTTGTGGACACGGTGAAGGATCTGCTGTCCGGGTTCACGGTGATCAAGAGTTTCAAGGCGGAAAGCCAGGCCCAGGGGCTGTTCTCCCGCAGAAACCGGGAGGTGGAGGGCGTGAAGCGCCGCCGCCGCACGGTGGAGCAGGCGGTGGATGCGCTGGCCTCGGTGGCGGGGCTGATCAGCCAGTTTGGCGTGTTCGTCCTCGGCGCGTGGATGGCGGTGACCGGGCGGGGCGTAACGGCGGGCATGGTGATTGTGTTTGTGCAGCTGTGCAACTATATCCTCAGCCCCATCGGCACCGTGCCGGGCATCCTGGCCGGGCGCAAGGCTGCCATGGCCCTGGTGGACAAACTGGCAGCAGCCCTTGCGGATAACCGCCGGAGCGAGGGCGAGCCCCTGCCCGCTGGGCTGCGGGACGCCATCCGCCTTCGGGACGTGTCCTTTGCCTATGAGGAGGGCAAGCCCGTGCTGCGGGGGGTGAATTGCACCTTTGAGGCCGGGAAAAGCTATGCTCTGGTAGGGGCCAGCGGCAGCGGCAAGAGCACGCTGCTGTCCCTGCTCACGGGCGGATACGACGGTTATGCCGGCTCCGTTACCGTGGACGGGCGGGAATTGCGGGAAGCGTCCTCCGACTCCCTGTTCGACCTGATGTGCATGGTGCAGCAGAACGTGTTTGTGTTCAACGACACCCTGCGCGACAACATCACCCTGTTCCATGACTTTCCCGCGGAGCGGGTGGAGGAGGCCGTGGCCCGCAGCGGCCTGACGGACGTGGTGGCCCGTAAGGGCTACGACTACCTGTGCGGGGAAAATGGCTGCGGGTTGTCCGGCGGCGAGCGGCAGCGGGTGTCCATCGCCAGGTGCCTGCTGCGCAGAACCCCCGTGATGCTCATTGACGAGGCTACCGCCGCCCTGGACAACCAGACGGCCCGGGAGGTTACCGAGGCGATATTGTCCCTGGATGGGCTGACCCGGGTGGTGGTAACCCACCGGCTGGAGGCGCCGCTGCTGGAGAAATATGATATCATCTGTGTGCTGCGGGGCGGCGTGGTGTGCGAGGCAGGCTCCTTCCGGGAGCTGATGGCGGGAGATACCTACTTCCGCTCGCTGTACAACGTATCCCAGGAGGCATAATAGGGTTTTGCTGCCCAATCATTCGCTCTGCATCCCAATAATCGAGGGATGCTAAGTCATCTGGACGAAATACCGCCTGCCGCTCATGTGCACGACGCTGACCACCACCTCCACCGCCCGTCCCGGCTCCGCCATACCCGCCGTGGCCCGGCCCTCCGCCAGCACTGTGTCCATCCATGCGCAGGCGGGCAGGTCGATTTCCAGGCATACCCGGTCGTTGCGGCGCAGGGTGGCGATCTTACGCCCCTCCTCGGGGCTGACCAGATGGAGCAGCACCTCGCTGCCCCGCACCTCCAGCTGATAAGCCATGGGTACCACATAGGGCTGCGCGCCGTCGGACAGGGCCAGATGGGCCAGGGAAGCGCCGCGAAGCACGTCGAGCATCTGGAGAAGGTTCAGCTCCTGATACCGCAGCATAGGCATGGGCATGCTCCTTCCCTGGATGATCCGCTATCACTTCATATGCGCGGCCCGGGCCATGGGTGCCGGGCGGGAGGAGGCTGCATAATGCGAACCTATTCATCTCTTGAGGAATTCCTGAATGATCTGCCCGCCCTGGCGGCGGAGGCGGAGGAGACTCTCCGCGAACAGGAGGGGCTGTTTCTTATGGAAACCCGGCAGGGCGTGCAGGTCTGGCTGCGCCTGCGGGAGGGCCGGATGTCCATTGAAGAGGGGGGTGGCGCGCCGGACTGCGCCGTTCTGGCGGACGAGCAGGCGCTGCTGGATATCATCAACGGGCGCATGCATCCGTTGCGGGCGCTGCTTGGCGGGAAAATCCGTGTGCGCGGCGATAAGGCAAGACTACAGGCGCTGATCTCGCTGATGAACGGAAAAACGAAATAGGCGAATTGGAAAAAAAGAAACCAAAACGGTCATGTCACGAACGTTTCCCGGAAAAAAACAGGAAAGATACAGGAAAAATGCTTTACGGGCGGGGTTTCGGTGTGTATAATGAACGCAAGATTTTGGGAAAGCCCTTTCCCAGGGTCTCCTGATTTTTTCACACAAGGAGGAAACCGAAATGAAAACTCGTAAACTGCTTGCGGCCGTGCTTGCTCTGGCAATGGCACTGAGCCTGTGCACTGCAGCCTCCGCTGAAGGCGCTATCAAGATCGGTGTCATCGGCCCCATGACCGGCGGCGCCGCCGTATACGGCACGGCCGTGGCTAACGGCGCGAAGATTGCCGTTGAGGAAATCAACGCTCTGGGCGGCCTGCAGATTGAACTGGATATTCAGGACGACGAGCATGACGCCGAGAAGGCCATCAACGCCTACAATAATACCATGGACAACGACACCCAGATGATCCTGGGCACCGTGACCACCAACCCCTGCATCGCCGTGTCCGCCCAGGCCTTTGAGGAGCGCGTGTTCATGCTGACCCCCTCCGCCTCTTCCCCCAAGGTGACTGAGGGCAAGGACAACATGTATCAGGTGTGCTTCACCGACCCCGCACAGGGCGTCGCCTCCGCCGAGATGATCGTGGAGAAGAAGCTGGGCACCAAGGTTGGCATTATCTACAACAACTCTGACGCCTATTCCACCGGCATCTACCAGTCCTTCATTGTCAAGGCCAAGGAGCTGGGCCTGGAGGTTGTGGCGGAAACCACCTTCGCCTCCGACGACAACGCGGACTTCTCCGTGCAGATCGCTGCCTGCAAGAACGCCGGCGCCGACCTGGTGTTCCTGCCCATCTACTACACCCCCGCTTCCCTGATCCTGGCCCAGGCCAAGGCTGTGGAGTATGCTCCCACCTTCTTCGGCGTGGACGGCATGGACGGCATCCTGACCCTGGAAGGCTTTGACAAGAGCCTGGCCGAGGGCGTCATGCTGCTGACCCCCTTCTCCGCCGCTTCCACCGACGAGAAGACCCAGTCCTTTGTGGGCAAGTATGTGGCCGCCTACGGCGAAGAGCCCAACCAGTTTGCCGCCGACGCCTATGACGGCATCTACGCCCTGTATACCGCCGTGCAGAACGCCGGCATCACTCCCGACACTCCCGCTGAAGAAGCCTGCGAAAAGCTGATCGCCGAGTTCGCCACCCTGCAGGTGAGCGGCCTGACCGGCGAGCTGGCCTGGGCTCCCTCCGGCGAAGTGACCAAGGTTCCCTATGTATACGTCATCAAGGATGGCGCATACGCGAAGATGGAGTAAGTTCATCCTTCCTGCCCCCCGGCCTTCTGCGGAGGGCCGGGGCGGGGAATTTCACAGCGGTGCGCAAAAAGGTAATCAACAATAGTCAGATCCCGACGGCTGACTATTGTTGGTTACCTTCGCGTGTTTATAAGGATCACATATGACGGGAGGCTTGTGGAGCTATGATTACCTTCCTATCCTATCTGTGCAGCGGCATCAGCCTGGGAAGCATCTACGCCATCATCGCTCTGGGATACTCGATGGTGTACGGCATTGCCAAAATGCTGAACTTTGCCCACGGCGATGTTATCATGATCGGCGCGTACATCTGCTTCTGCGCCACCCAGTACTGGGGTATGGCGCCGATCACGTCGGTCGTCGTCGCCATGGTCGTATGCACGCTGCTGGGCGTTGTCATCGAGCGGCTGGCCTACAAGCCTCTGCGCGCCGCATCGTCCCTGGCGGTGCTGATCACCGCCATCGGCATGAGCTACCTGTTGCAGAACTCCGCCCTGCTCATCTGGGGCGCGAACCCCAAGAGCTTCCCCTCCGTGGTAAGCATTGGCTCCATCTCCCTGTTTGACGGTCAGCTGCTCATCTCCGGCGAAACCATCGTTACCGTGCTGGCCAATATCGTCATCATGATTGCCCTGACCCTCTTCACCGGCAAGACCAAGCTGGGCAAGGCCATGCGTGTGGTGTCCGAAGACAAGGGCGCGGCGGAATTGATGGGCATCAACGTAAACGCCACCATTTCCCTGACCTTCGCCATCGGCTCGGCCCTGGCGGCTATCGCCGGCGTGCTGCTCTGCTCCGCCTATCCCGCCCTGACGCCCACCACCGGTTCCATGCCCGGCATCAAGGCCTTCACGGCGGCGGTGTTTGGCGGCATCGGCTCCATCCCCGGCGCGCTCATCGGCGGATTGCTCCTGGGCGTGATTGAAATTCTGGGCAAGGCCTATGTGTCCACCGAGCTGGGCGACGCCTTCGTGTTCGCGGTGCTGATCGTGGTGCTGCTGGTGAAGCCCACGGGCCTGCTGGGCAAGAAGGTCCATGAGAAAGTGTGAGGTGACGGGCAAGATGAAAATGAGCAAGAAGCTGCGCAGCAACCTCATTACCTACGGCATTGTGATCGCTGCGTTCCTGCTGTGCCAGCTGGCGCTGTCCGGCAGCATTGAAGGTTTCAAGATGAGCCGCTCCCTCAAGGGGCAGCTGGTGCCGATCTGCGTGTACATTGTCATGGCTGTGTCCCTGAACCTGACGGTGGGCATTTCCGGCGAGCTGAGCCTGGGCCACGCGGGCTTCATGAGCGTGGGTGCGTTTTCCGGCATTGTGATGTCCTCCTGGCTGGTCAGCGCCTTCCAGATGGAAAACGAAACCCTGCGGCTGATCCTGGCCATGCTCACCGGCGGCGCGTTTGCCGGGCTGGCGGGCGTTTTGATCGGCATCCCCGTGCTGCGGCTGCGGGGCGACTATCTGGCTATTGTAACCCTGGCCTTTGGCGAGATTATCCGCAATGTGCTGAACTGCCTGTACTTCTCCCTGGACGGGGCGAACCTGTACATTGGCTTCAATAACCCCAACCTGCCCGGCAAGGTTATTGTCAACGGCCCCATGGGCGCCACCGGCGTCAGCAAGATTGCCACCTTCGGCATGGGCTTCGCGCTGATCCTGTTCACGCTGTTCGTGGTGCTGAACCTGATCAACAGCCGCTCCGGCCGGGCCATCATGGCCATCCGTGACAACCGTATTGCCGCCGAAAGCATGGGCATCAACGTGACCAAGTACAAAATGATGGCCTTCGTAACCTCCGCCGTGCTGGCAGGCATGGCCGGCGCGCTCTACGGGCTGAATTTCTCCACCGTCACGGCCTCCAAGTTCCGCTTTGACACCTCCATCCTGGTGCTGGTGTTCGTGGTGCTGGGCGGCATCGGCAACATCCGCGGCTCGGTGATTGCGGCCACTGTCCTGACCATCCTGCCCGAGGTGCTGCGCGCCTTCAGCGATTATCGCATGCTGGTGTACGCCATCGTGCTGATTGTGGTGATGCTGGCTACCAACAGCCCCCTGCTGTTCAACCTGATGGAAAAGTGCCGCACGGCGGCGGCCCGCTTCACCCGCGGACACGCCAAGGCTCAGGGAAAGGAAGGCGATGCCGCATGACGCAGTACAAGCACAAGTCCGACACAAAAATGGTTCCCGTGCCCTCCATGGCCATTGTGCCCGAGCGCGATATTGACAAGGCCCCCGTGCTGGAGGCCCGGCATCTGGGCATTGAGTTCGGCGGCCTGAAGGCTGTGGACGACTTCAACCTGACCATCGGCAAAACGGAGATTGCCGGCCTTATCGGCCCAAACGGCGCAGGCAAGACCACGGTATTCAACCTGCTGACCAAGGTGTATCAGCCCACCACCGGCACCGTGCTGCTCAACGGCAAGGATACCGCCGGCATGAACACCGTTCAGGCCAACAAGCTGGGCATCGCCCGCACCTTCCAAAACATCCGCCTGTTCAGCAACATGACCGTGGAGGAAAACGTCCGCATCGGCCTGCACAATCAGGTGAAGTATGGCATGTTCTCCGGCATTCTGCGCCTGCCGGCCTACTGGTCGCAGGAGAAGAAGCAGCACGAGCAGGCGCTGGATCTGCTGTCCATCTTCGACATGCAGCACATGGCCGATGTGAAGGCAGGCTCTCTGCCCTATGGCGCTCAGCGCCGCCTGGAGATCGTCCGCGCCCTGGCCACCCATCCCTCCCTGCTGCTGCTGGACGAGCCCGCCGCGGGCATGAATCCCCACGAAACTGAGGAGCTGATGGAGAACATCATCAAGATCCGCGACAAGTTCCAGATCGCGGTCATGCTCATTGAGCACGACATGAACCTGGTTATGGGCATTTGCGAGGGCATCTGCGTGCTGAATTACGGCAGGGTCATTGCCAAGGGCACCGCGGATGAAATCCAGCAGAACCCGGTGGTGATCGAGGCCTACCTGGGCAAGCAGAAGGAGGGCTGAGCATGAGCCTGCTGAAAATTGAGGATATCCATGTGTTCTACGGCGCGATTCACGCCATCAAGGGGATTTCCTTCGAGGTGAATGAGGATGAAATCGTGACCCTGATTGGCGCCAACGGCGCGGGCAAGAGCACCACGCTGAACACCATTGCGGGCCTGCTCAAACCCCGCAGCGGCAAGATCTCCTTCGATGGAAAGGATCTGTCGGCAATCCATACCCATAAGATTGTGTCCCAGGGCATGGCGCTGTGCCCGGAGGGCCGCCGCATTTTCCAGCAGATGACCGTGCGGGAAAACCTCGAAATGGGCGGCTATACCCGCCCCAAGACGGAGATTCCCGCGTCGCTGGACGAGATGTTTCAGCGTTTTCCCCGCCTGAAGGAGCGCGAAAAGCAGATTGCAGGCACGCTGTCCGGCGGCGAGCAGCAGATGCTGGCCATGGCCCGCGCCCTGATGAGCAAGCCCAAGCTGCTCATGCTGGACGAGCCCTCCATGGGCCTTGCGCCCATTCTGGTGGAGCAGATCTTCGACATCATCAAGGAGCTGCATGCCGCCGGCGTGACCATCCTGCTGGTGGAACAGAACGCGCAGATGGCCCTTTCCGTGGCCGACCGCGCCTATGTGCTGGAAACCGGCAAGATCAGCATGGAAGGCCCGGCAGATGAACTGCTGCACAATGACGCGGTGCGCAAGGCGTACCTGGGCAGCTGAAAAGGCATATGCAAAAGGGGAGCAGTCCACGCGGCTGCTCCCTTTTTGCTGCACTCATTTGGCCCGAACCCAATAGTCGCCGTACTCTGTGCCGTCCCAGCCTATCAGCAGGCTGGCGGAGGGCATGTACCCCTGCGCCCGCAGCGCCTGACAGCGTTCACTGGCGAAGGCGGGGCTCTTGGTTGCCAGAATGGCGCAGCCGAACAGGTCGTAGGCATGGAAGCTTAGCAGCGCCAGCAGCTCGCCAATCACCGCCGCGTCTTCTTTGTCGGAGCGCAAGTCCAGCCGCAAAAGGCCATGATGGTTGAAGGCGTCCGTTCCTTCCCGATGGAACAGTTCCACCGTGCCGATGGGCTCGTTTCCCTCCAGGATGGTCCAGCGCACAAAGTAGCGATGCTTGTAGGAGTCCAGCCAGAAATCCACCGCCTGCAGCATGCGCTCCAGGGTAGCGTAGTGGAAATCATCCCCGTGGCAATTGTCACTGTTGAACAGCGGCACAGCCTTCTCATCGCTGTACACCTTCAAAAGCGCAGGCGCGTCGCCGCGCTCCACCAGGCGCAGGGTAAAATGCTTGCTTTTCAGTATTGGGCAGGTTTCGTAAACGTCCATGCTTCATCCTCCTATGCAAAGAACATATGTTCGTATATTCTCCGACAAAGCACAGAATCCTTCTTTTTACAGCATTTTTTGCGCTATATCCGGAAGTCCAGCCGGACGCTGTTTTCATATTCATGGTCATTGCCCTCATCCCGGCCCGTGATCACGCCGCCCATTTTCGCATAAAAGCCCAGGGCGCGCTTGTTGCGGGGATGGCAGGTCAGGGAAAACGAGGCCGCGCCATGCCGGCGGCAGGCCTCACGGATGAACGCCATGGCCTCCCGGCCATAGCCACGGCCACGGTATGCTTCCAGCAGATACAGCGACTGCACATGCAGCGGGTCCCCCTTCACCAAAATCAAGTAGCCGATGCTCTCTCCATCCAGGGTGATGAGGAACACCTCATGCCGTGCGGAGGCAATCCACGCGTGGTTTCGCTCGTCATGAAAGGCATAGTCAAAGTTGTCCAGCATGTCATCGGGGTAAATCCCGCGATAGGTGGTCAGCCACACCCGGCGGCGCAGCTCCGACAGCGCCCGGGCATCTTCGGGCTGCGCCGGTACAAAGGAAACAGCCATGATTTCTCCTTTCTACAGGAAAAGGGGCGCAGCTGCCATGCCGCGCCCCTTCCATGCATCCCATCAGAATAATGCGTCCACAAAATCCTTGGCCACAAAGGGCTGCAGATCGTCGATGCCCTCGCCTACGCCGATGTACCACACCGGCACGGCCAGCTCCTGACGGATGGCCAAAGCAATGCCGCCCTTGGCGGTGCCGTCCAGCTTGGTGAGGATGATGCCCCCCACCTCGCACACCTCCTTGAAGGCCCGGGCCTGGGCCAAACCGTTCTGCCCGGTGGTGGCGTCCAGCACCAGGATGCAGCGCACGTCCGCCTCGGGATACTCCCGGTCGATCACCCGGCGCATTTTGTTCAATTCATCCATCAGGTTCTTCTTGTTGTGCAGCCGTCCGGCGGTGTCCACAATCAGCAGGTCAGCGTCCTGGGCCTTGGCGGATTTCACCGCGTCAAACACCACAGCGGCAGGATCGGCGCCCTCTTCGTGCTTCACAATCGGCACCCGGGCGCGCTCGGCCCACACGGTCAGCTGCTCGGCAGCGGCAGCGCGGAAGGTATCGCCCGCGCAGAGCATCACCTTGCGGCCGATGGACTGGAAGCGCAGCGCCAGCTTGCCGATGGTGGTGGTCTTGCCCACGCCGTTCACGCCCACCACCAGCATCACCATGGGCCACTTCAGCGGCGGGCGGGGAATGTTCATCTGCTCCACCATGATGTCCTTGAGCATGTCCCGGGCCTGAGAGGCTTCCTTCACGCCCTGATTTTTCACCTGCTCGCGCAATTCGTCCATGATGGCGGTGGTGGCCTTCACGCCGCAGTCGGCCAGGAGGAGGATGTCCTCCAGCTCCTCATAAAAATCCTCGTCAATCTTCCGGGTTTCCTTGACCAGGTCGTCCACCTTGTCGGTCAGGTTGCCGCGGGTTTTGCTCAGACCCTCCCGCAGGCGGGCGAACAGGCCCTTCTTCTTTGTCTCGCTCATATTTCAGCCTCCTGATGTCAGTATAGCATATTTCCGCCCATTTGCAAGCGTCAGCCCTTCTGCTTTTCCAGCCAGACCATCAAGACCGCGATATCCGCCGGGGACACCCCGGGGATGCGGCTGGCCGCCGCCAGGGAGCGGGGCTTCTGACGGGCCAGCTTCTGCCTTGCCTCCAGGCGCAGGGCGGAGATTTCCGCGTAGGGCGCGTCCTCAGGGAGCAGCGCGTTTTCCATGGCCCGGGCGCGGCGGATTTGCGCCTCCTGCTTGTCCAGATACCCGGCGTATTTCACGGCGATCTGCGCCTGCTCCCGGGCGGGAGCGGAGGCCCTGGCCAGTGACGGGGTCAGTTCGCTCAGGTCGTTCAGGGTGATTTCCGGGCGGCGAAGCAGCTCCTCCGCCGACAGCGATCCACCGGACGCCGCCTGCCCGTGCCGGGTCAGCCACGCATCCATGTCCGCGCCGGGGGTGTAGCGGATGCGGCGCAGTTCGCCAAGCAACGCATCCGTTTCACGGCGCTTGCGCTCGGTGCGCTCCATGCGCTCCTGCGAGGCCAGCCCTGCCTCATAGCCCAAACGGGTCAGGCGAAGGTCGGCGTTGTCCTGGCGCAGCAGCAGCCGGTGCTCTGCCCGGGAGGTCATCATGCGATAGGGCTCGTCGGTACCCTTGGTGGTCAGATCATCGGTCAGCACGCCAATGTAGGCCATGTCCCGGGTCAGCATCAGCGGCGGCTTGCCCTGCAGGGCAAGGGCGGCGTTCATGCCGGCAATCAGCCCCTGGCAGGCGGCTTCCTCATAGCCGCTGGTGCCGTTCACCTGTCCGGCGAAGAACAGCCCGCCGATGCGCAGGCTTTCCAGCGTGGGGCGCAGCTCGCGGCTGTCGATGCAGTCATACTCGATGGCATAGGCCAGGCGCACCAGCTCACACCGGTGCAGCCCGGGAATGGAGCGATACATGGCCCACTGCACGTCCTCCGGCAGGGAGGTGGACATGCCCTGTACATACCACTCCCGGCTTTCCCGGCCCTCCGGCTCCAGGAACAGCTGATGGCGCTCCTTATCGGCAAAGCGGACAATCTTATCCTCAATGCTGGGGCAGTAGCGGGGCCCCACGCCGTGAATCTTTCCGCTGTACAGGGGTGCGCGGTGCAGGTTTTGACGGATGATTTCATGGGTTTCGGGGGTTGTCCAGGTAAGGTAGCACTGGCTGGTATTCTGCAGCGTCCTGTCCGTCAGGAAGGAAAAGGGCACTACCGGCTCGTCGCCGTATTGGGGCTCCATCTCGTCAAAGTCGATGGAGCGCTCGTCCAGGCGGGCGGGAGTGCCTGTCTTGAACCGGCGCAGCTGAAAGCCCAGCTCCATCAGGCTGGAGGACAGGCCCGTGGCGTTCATCAGCCCCTGCGGCCCGCCGTCCCACTGGTTTTCACCGATAATGATGCGTCCCTTGAGGTATACACCGCTGGCCACCACCACCGCCCGGCAGGCGATCCGTTGCCCGGTGAGGGTGGTTACGCCCGTTACATGCCCGTTCTCCGTTTCAATGGACACTGCCTCGCCCTGGCGCACCAGCAATCGGGGCTGAGTCATCAGCGCCCGGCGCATGCGGTTTTGATAGGCCTGCTTGTCGGCCTGGGCGCGCAGGCTGTGCACTGCGGGGCCCTTGCTGGTGTTCAGCATACGGCTTTGCAGAAAGGTATCGTCAATGGCGCGTCCCATCTCGCCGCCCAGGGCGTCCAGCTCCCGCACCAGGTGTCCCTTGGCCGAACCACCGATGGCCGGGTTGCAGGCCATCAGGGCCACGCCATCCATGTTCAGGGTCAGCAGCAGCGTATCCACACCCATGCGCGCTGCGGCCAGCGCCGCCTCGCACCCCGCGTGTCCGCCGCCAATCACCACCAGCTCCGCCATCGTCATTCCCCCTTGTCACCGTTGCATTATAGCACAACGCCGGTGGAATGAAAAGAGCAGCTGCAGGGAGGCGCCAGAGGGCGCTGCCCTCTGGACTCCCGGTCAGGGCGCTGCCCTGACAACCCG
>CAMDVP010000011.1 GCA_945877525.1 uncultured Clostridia bacterium
CGCGCCCCTGGCACGTCCCTGACGGTAATGTTACCGCGCCGGAGGGGCGCGGGACCATGGAACTTACTTCTCGTCCAGGCAGGCAACGCCGGGCAGCACTTTGCCTTCCAGGTATTCGAGGGAAGCGCCGCCGCCGGTGGAAATGTGGGTCATCTTGTCGCCAAGGCCCATCTGCTCCACAGCCGCAGCGGAGTCGCCGCCGCCGATGATGGTCACGGCATCGCTGTCAGCCATGGCCTGCGCCACAGCCAGGGTGCCGGCGGCCAGGGTGGGATTCTCGAACACGCCCATGGGGCCGTTCCACACCACGGTCTTGGCGGCCTTCACAGCCTCGGCAAACAGCGCGCGGCTCTTGGGGCCAATGTCGCAGCCT
The DNA here is from genome assembly GCA_945877525.1 of uncultured Clostridia bacterium. GTDB lineage: Bacteria > Bacillota > Clostridia > Christensenellales > Aristaeellaceae > UBA11524. The sequence goes on from CAMDVP010000011.1 coordinate 374, forward strand.
TCCATGTCGGCGGGAATCTTGTCTGCGTCCACCTCCACAGTGTCCACGGGAGCGTCAATGGGGTTCGGGAAGTCCTTGATGCACACGGTGTCCACAGGCAGCAGCAGCTTCACGCCCTTGGCCTCGGCCTTGGCCATCATGTCCTTGCAGTAGTCGATCTTGCTCTCGTCCAGCAGGGACTTGCCGATTTCATAGCCCTTGGCCTTGAGGAAGGTGAAGGCCATGCCGCCGCCGATGATCAGGGTATCCACCTTCTCCAGAAGGTTGTTGATCACGTTCAGCTTGTCCTCAATCTTCGCGCCGCCCAGCACCGCCACGAAGGGACGGTCGGCGTTCTCAAGAGCCTTGCCCATCACGGCCAGCTCCTTGCCGATGAGGTAGCCCGCCACGTTGGGGGACAGGAACTTGGTCACGCCCTCGGTGGAGCAGTGAGCGCGGTGGCAGGAGCCGAAGGCATCGTCCACATAGCAGTCGGCCAGGGAAGCCAGCTCCTTGGAGAACTCCTCGATATTCTTGGTTTCTTCCTTGCGGAAGCGGGTGTTCTGCAGAAGCACCACGTCGCCGTCCTTCATAGCGGCCACGGCAGCCTTGGCATTCTCGCCCACCACGGTATCATCATTGGCAAAAACGACTTCCTTGCCCAGGTATTCAGACAGGCGGGCCGCCACGGGCGCCAGGGAGAACTTCTCTTCCGGGCCGTTCTTCGGCTTGCCCAGGTGGCTGCACAGGATCACCCGGCCGCCGTCGCTCACCAGCTTCTTGATGGTGGGCAGGGCCGCCACAATGCGCTTGTCATTGGTGATCTTGCCGTCCTTCATGGGGACGTTGAAATCGCAGCGGACAAGAACCTTCTTGCCGGCTACCTGAATGTCGTCGATCGTCTTCTTAGCCATGTTGCACACTCCTTCAGTCCGTATCGTTTGGTCGTATCTATTGCAGGAGCCTGTTGTCAGGCGTGCAATCAAGTATAGGAGGCCATGCGGAGCATTTTTTGTGCCGCGCCTTCGTCGGTCACCAGCAGCGCGTGGGGACGGCTGCGCATCACTGCGGCAATCGCCTGCGCCTTGCGGGCGCCAGCGGCCACCGCCACCATCCGGCAGGAAGGTCGAAGCCCCTCCAGGTCAATTCCCACGCTGGAGGACGCCAGCAGCGCCCGTCCGTCCGCATCAAAATAGTATCCCAGCGCCTCAGCCACGGCGCCCCCGTCCCGCAGCCTTCGCGCAAGCGACGCGGGCAGCTCCCGCTCCCTCGCGGTGTCATCCGCGCGGCCCACGCCGTGGAGAATCACATCCGCCCGCTGCAGCCTGTCAATGGTCTCGCGCACCTCGGGGAGCTTGAGCATCTCCTGCCGGGCCGCCTCGTCCATGTGATCGGGCAAGTGCAGCAGCCGATGATGACCGCCCAGCCGCTGGGCAATCTCTGCAGCCAGGGTGTTCGCCTGGGTTTCCACCGAGCGGCCCATGCCGCCCCGGGCAGGCACCACCATGACGTTGAGGGGCGCGGCGCTCTGCATGGCACGGGCCGTGGCGGCCATGGTGGAGCCGCCGGTCACCGCCAGGGTGTCGCCGCTGTGCAGCATAGCCCGCACCCTGGACGCAGCCATGCGGCCTACATCCTGCAGCACATGCCCGTCGCTATCCGCATTGCCAGGTGCTATGCACACCCTTTCTACCCCATAGGCGGCGGAAAGGCGGGCCTCCAGCTCGGTCAGGCCCCGCACGCTGCGGCTCAGCGTTCGCACCTCCGGGAGAATTTCCTCCCCCTTGCGCGTTACCGTCATGCCGGAAGCATCCATCTCAATGAGCCCCTGCTCCCGCAGCGCGGCGGCGGCGGCGCGAACCTCCCGTTCGGGCAACATCAGCCGCGCGGCCAGCTGCCGTCGGCCCACGGGCGCCATGTCGGCAATGCGTTCCAGCACCAGCGCGCGACGGGCCGCTTCGTCCATGATATCCGGCGCAAGCTGCCGCATCAGCTGTATCCATTCCACCTGTGTGCCAGCCTCCTCACCGGGCAGACAAAGCCCTGCCGGGCCGATTCCGTCCCTTTCATCATACCACGAACAGGGGCCCTTTTCAAGCCCCTTGACAAAGAATTAACGTTTCGTTCAGCGAGGCAGTCCGGCCGCATAGGCTATGCGGGAAGGGAGGTTTGGCCTATGGTGGTGATTGAACTGCGGCTGCTTGCGCTTATGGGCGGGCTGCTGGGAGCGCTGTTCCTGCTGGTGGCGCGATACGACCCGGCCCGGCCCTATGCCCGGGCACTGCGAAGCCTGGTGGCGGGGCTGTTTCTGCTGATGGCCTGGAACGCGCTTTCACTGCCCCGCCTGGGCGTCAACCCGCTGTCCATGTGGCTCACGGGTTCCCTGGGGCTGCCGGGGCTGCTCCTGATGGCCGTGCTGAACGCCCTTTGTTAGCAGGGAACAACCTCGTCCCCGGCCAGGGCTTCCTCAATCAGGCCGTCCACGTCCAGCCTGCCCTCGCCCTCAAGAATCTTCTCCATCTTGGGATGGGTAGCGGGGTGCCGTGGGGTGAACACGGTGCAGCAATCCTCATAGGGCAGGGAGGAGGTTTCAAAGGTGCCGATTCTCTGTGCCACCTCGATGATCTCGCTCTTGTCAAAGCCAATCACCGGGCGGAACACAGGCATGGTCACCACGCTGTCGGTGGTGCCCAGGGCCTGCATGGTCTGGCTGGCCACCTGGCCGATGCTTTCGCCGGTGATCAGCGCCTCGGCATGCTCCTTTTCCGCCACGCGCTGGGCAATGCGCATCATAAAGCGGCGCATGATCAGCGTCGTGTATTCCTCGGGGCACTTTTCATGAATTTCCATCTGTATTTTGGTGAAGGGAATCACATGCACCCGGATGCCGCAGCAGCTTTCGCTGAGGATGCGGGCCAGATCAAGCACCTTCTCCTTGGCGCGGTCGCTGGTGTAGGGGTAGGAATGGAAGTGCACCGCGCTGATCTGCACGCCGCGCTTGGCGATCATCCAGCCCGCCACAGGACTGTCGATGCCGCCGGAGAGCAGCAGCGTGGCCCGACCGTTGGTGCCTACAGGCATGCCGCCCACCGCGGGAATCACCTGCCCGTAGAGGTAGCACAAATCGCGGATCTCCACGTTCAGGGTGCTATCGGGGTGCTTCACGTCCACGCGCAGGGCAGGGTTGCTTTCCAGAATACGCCCGCCCAGCTCCATGTTGATTTGCGGGGAATCCATGAAATACTGCTTGTCGCTGCGCCGGGCGGACACCTTGAAGGTGCCCTTCCAGTTTGCCGTCATGGCCACGGCCTGGCGACAAACAGCCTCAAAATCATCCTTGGGCATTTCCACCGCAGGGCATACGCTGTGCACGCCGAACACCCGCGTAATGCGGCGGATGCACTCGTCCCTGTCCTGAAAATCCGACACAAAAATGCGCCCGTCGTGCAGCCACACCTTCGCGCCCTGCTCCGCCACCGCGTGACGGATTTTTTTCACCAGCGCACGCATAAAGAAGGGCCGGTTCAGGCCCTTGAGAAAAATTTCACCATAGCGAACCAGCAGCAGCTCCCGCATGCTTTTCTCTCCCATTCCTTATCGCCTCACATACCTGCGCAGCAGCTCATACTGCTTTTTCACGCAGGAAACGGCATAGTCGATTTCCTCCCCGGTGTTCTCCGGACACAGGCTGAAGCGCAGGGCCGTATCCGCCCTGGCGGTGGACAGGCCCATGGCCGTGAGCACCCCGGACACCTTCTGCTTTCGGCTGGCGCAGGCCGAGCCTGCCGACACATACACCCCGTCGCCCTCCAGGGCAAAGAGCATGGTCTGGCTGCGCACCGGCGGCAGGCTGACGTTGAGGATGTGCGGCGCGCTCCGGGGGCTGTCAATGTCCGGGCCGTTGATGTGCGCCTCCGGCACCGCCTGACGCAGCCCCTCCCACAGCCGGCGCTTGAGGTTCGCCATGTGTGCGGGGCCATCCGCCGGATAGGTGCGCACCGCTTCGCCCAGGCCAACGATGCCGGGCACATTCTCCGTGCCCGAACGGTAGCCTTCCTCCTGGCCGCCGCCGAACACAATGGGGCTGAGGGGGTGATCCTTGCGGACAATCAGCCCGCCGATTCCCTTGCAGGCGTGGATCTTGTGCCCGCTGAAGGCATAACTCTGGATGCCCAGCCGCCCGAAGGCCAGCGGCAGGCGCAGAAAGCCCTGCACACCATCCACATGAATGGCTGCGCCGGGGGCCTTCGCGTTGCGCAGGCGGACAACCTCCTCCAGGGGTTGAATCGCCCCGGACTCGTTGTTCACCTGCATCACGCAGATCAGATTCACCCGCTCGTCCAGCTGCTCCTCCAGGGCCGCGAGGTTCAGCACGCCGTCGCTTTCCACAGGCAGCAGCGCAACCTGATGCCCCAGCCGCTCTATTTCCGCCGCGCAGGCCAGCACCGCCGGATGCTCCACGGACAGGATCAGCACCCGCCCGGGCTTTTTCTGCCGCCGCAGATGGCCGAAGATGGCCAGGTTGTCCGCCTCGGTGCCCCCGGAAGTGAAGATCAGCCGGTGCCCGGCGGCGCCCGCAGCCTCCAGGCAATCCTTTCTGGCTGCGCTGACCAGCTTTTCCGCCGCCATGGCGGGGCGGTAGAGGGCGGAGGGATTATGCCAGGTCTGCGTCATGGCGGCAGACATGGCAGCCACCACCGCGTCGGAGGGACGGGTGGTGGCGCTGTTATCAAGATAGACTTCCATGGTTTCTCCCGGCCTTACTCCTGCCACGCGCCGCGGGGCAGATACTGCTTGATGTAGGACACCATTTCCTCATTGGGCTCGAAGATGATGATACGCTTGTTGTTTTCCTTCTGGAAGTAGAAGTAGTACAGCTCGGCGCCGCGGTTGAGGAACCAGTTGTTCCGCTTGATGCCGGGCATGGACACATACCGCTGGAAGGACGAGCCGCTCACCGGGCCGAAGGCGTCCACACGGGTTACCTTCAGGCTGCCCAGGCTCTTGCGCTTCTGGTTGTTGAACACCATGGCAAAGTCCACATCGCCGTTGGTAAAGGTGTACTCATACTCCGCGCGCAGCCTGTCGCGGTACAGGAAAAGCAGCACCGCGCCGCCCAGCAGGATCACCGTAATGACCAGGGCAGGCACGCTGAAGGCGTAGAACAGCATCTGCAGGTACATCATGCCCAGCAGGGCGAACACCACCATCGAAATCATCGCCAGCACATACAGCGCCTCGTTCAGGCCGCGCTGCTTCTTGACCACCACTTGCTCCATAAACCGATCCATCTGTCATTCCTCCGTGTTGTTCTCCGGCGCGGCCTAGCCGCCCGGGAAAAATCCATGTTACAAAAGGATATACGCTCCCGCCGTCAAAAGCCCCACAATCGCGCCGCACAGCACCTCCAGGGGCTTGTGACCCACCAGCTCCTTCAGGTCGTCATCTGCAATGGGCTTGCCGTCAATGAACACCTGCCGGAGAATTTCGTTGATTACCTGCGCCTGCAAGCCCGTTTCACGCCGCACGCCCGTCGCGTCGTACATCACAATGGCCGCCAGCGTGAAGCTGACCGCGAACAGCGCCGTGTCAAACCCGCACACGGCCCCCACCATCACCGTCAGCGACACCACAAACGCCGTATGGGATGAGGGCATGCCCCCGGCTCCCCGGATGCGCCGCCAGTCCAGCTTCTTCTCCACCAGCCAGTAGGTGGGTATTTTCAGCGCCTGCGCCACAAACCATGCCGTCAGCGCGCACAGCAGTATACGATTGGTCAAAATTCCCGTCAGGTCGTGCATCGGCCCGCCTCCGATCCTCAGAAGCTGTCGCAGCTTTCCTTATTGTACCTGCTCCGGCAGGGTTTGTGCAAGGGCTTTGAAAAAATTAACGGATTGGCAATATTCTCTCATGAAACCCTCGCCAGGGTTTCCTTCGCCAGGGTGCAAAGCGGCGTTTCCGCTCCACCGAAGCATGCCAGCGCACCGCAGGCCAGGCGGATGTGCTCCGCCGCGTCGCGCCGCGTTTCCTCCACCCCCCGCAGGGCCACCCAGGTCAGCTTGCCCAGGGCCGCGTCCATGCCCGTGTTCTTGCCCAGGGCCGCCGCGTCTCCCACCACGTCCAGCAGGTCGTCCACCATCTGGAAGGCCATGCCCAGGTGAAAGCCATAGGCTGCCCCGGCGCACACCTGCTCGTTCGGCGCGCCTGCCAGCACCAGACCCGCCTCCATGGGGGCGGTCAGCAGATCGGCGGTTTTGTGGGCGTGGATATAGCTCACCGTGTCCTCCGTGGGCGCCGTTCCCTCCTGCGTCACATCCACAAACTGTCCCGCCACCATACCGGTGACCCCGGCTCTTCGGGCGATGGCATGGGCAGCCCGGGTTCCCCGCAAGTCCCCCATGGCACAGGCGGCACGGAGCATCAGCTCCATGGCCGCCGACAGCAGCCCGTCCCCCGCCAGAATGGCCACGTCCTCGCCAAACGCCCTGTGGCTGGTGGGCCTGCCCCGGCGCAGATCATCGTTGTCCATGGCAGGCAGATCGTCGTGAATCAGGCTGTAGGTGTGGATCATCTCCAGCGCGCAGGCAAAGGGCAGCGCATCCTCCACGCTTCCCCCGGCCATATCGCAGGCCATCAGCAGCAGGGCGGGCCGCAGCCGCTTGCCTCCCGCCAGCAGGGAATACTCCATGGCCTCAAGCAGCCCCGCAGGGATTTGCCCCAGGCCCCTCAGCTGTCCGGCCAGCGCGGATTCCACCAGCAGGCGGCACTCGTCATAGCTCCTCATCGTCCACCTCCAGGGGAACCTCCTCGTCCTCGCCCTCCGCGCTCCGGCGGATCACCGTCAGGCGCTGCTGGGCGGACTGAAGCTCCTTTTCCATGGAAGCGATCATGGCCATGCCCTCCTCATAGCGGCGCATGGATTCCTCCAGGGGCATGCTGCCGCTTTCCATTCCGCTGATGAGGGCCTCCACTGCTTCCAGCTGCTGCTCAAAGGTCAGCTTTTTCTTCGTTGCCACTGGGCATATCCTCCTGTCTCACGCGCATTTCACCGTCATGGAAGCGCAGCGTCATGCGCTGCGGCGCGCCCGCGGCCCGGGTAATCACCCGATTGCCGTCCATGACCAGCGCATAGCCCCGCTCCAGCACCCTGGACGGGTTCAGCGCCGCAAGCCGCGCCGCGGCCCGGGCGCACTGTTCCTGCCGCGCCTGCACGCAGCCCTCTGCCGCGTGGGTCAGGCGCATCCGCATCATCGCCGCCTGGGGAAGCCTTGCCGTCAGGCATCCGTCCGCCAGGCGATCCAGCGCGGCCCGTGCCCGCATCAGCCGCTCCCGGGTCTGTGCCAGCTGCCTGTCGGGGCGCAGCGCGTCCAACCGCTGACGGCACAGCGCCAACTCTGCCCTTGCCTGATGCGCCCTTCCCTGCGCCGCCTGCGTCAGATGGCCCCGCAGCATGCGCAGGCCATCCAGCAGCTCGGCCCGGTCGGGCACGGCCATTTCCGCTGCGTTGGAGGGCGTGGAAGCCCGCACATCCGCGGCAAAATCGGCAATGGTTACATCGGTTTCATGACCCACGGCGGAGATCACCGGCACCGGGCTTTCCGCAATGGCCCTTGCCACGCACTCCTCGTTGAAGGCCCACAGATCCTCCATGGAGCCGCCGCCCCGGCCGGTGATGATGACCTCCACCCCCGGGAGCCTGCCCGCCTGCCGGATAGCTGCGGCAATTTCCTCCGCCGCGCCCTGCCCCTGCACCTGCACGGGGAGCAGCACCAGCGGCACCCCGGGGTCGCGCCTTGCGGACACCCGGCGGATGTCGTGCAGTACCGCTCCCGTAAGCGAGGTAACCACGGCCACCTTCCCCGGCCGCAGAGGAAGCTGCCGCTTGCGGCCTGCGTCAAACAGGCCCTCCGCCGCCAGCCGCGCCTTCAGCGCCTCAAACTGCTGGTAAAGCGTTCCCACGCCGTCGGGCCGCATGGATTCGGCGTAAAACTGGTAGGCTCCGCCCTCCGCGTACAGGCTGACGCTGCCGGAAACAATCACCTGCATGCCGTCCGCCGGGCGCAGGGACATGCGCAGGGCGTTCTGCCGGAACATGACGCAGTTGATGCGGCTGCGCTCATCCTTGAGGGTGAAGTACCAGTGGCCGGAGGTATGCCGCTTGAAATTGCTGATTTCCCCCCGCAGCCGTACCGAGCGTAGCATGGGATCCGCCGCCAGGGTGCGCCGGACATACTCGTTCAGGTCGCTGACCTGAAGAATCCATTCGCTCATGCCAGCGTCCTCTCGGCGGCCTCCATGGTATTTTCCAGAAGCATGGTGATGGTCATGCGGCCCACCCCGCCGGGCACGGGGGTAATCCACCCCGCCACATCCTTCACATGCTCGAAATCCACATCTCCCACCACCCGGCCGTCTACCCGGTTGATGCCCACGTCAATCACAATGGCTCCGGGCTTCACCATGTCGGCGGTGATGAACCCCGGCCTGCCCACGGCGGCCACAAGGATATCCGCCCGGCGGGTGTGGGAAGCCAGATCAGCCGTGCGGCTGTGGCACATGGTCACCGTGCAGTTGGCCTGCAAAAGCAGCATGGCCATGGGCTTGCCCACAATGTTGCTGCGGCCCACCACCACGGCCTCCTTACCTGTCAGGTCAACCCCCGTACGGCGGATCATCTCCATGGCGCCCTTGGGGGTGCAGGCCACCACGCCGGGCAGGCCGCACAGCAGCCGTCCGGCATTGTGCACATGGAAGCCGTCCACGTCCTTTTCCGGCACAATGGCGGCCAGCGCGGCGGCCTCGTCCAGGTGAGGGGGCAGGGGCAGCTGCACCAGAATGCCGTGGATGGCCGGGTCGGCGTTCAGGGCGCGAATTTGACCCTCCAGCGCCTGCTGGGTGGTGTCCTCCGGCATGCGGATGGTCACGGAATGCATGCCCGTCTTTTCGCAGCCGATGCCCTTGTTGCGCACATAAATCTGGCTGGCGGGGTCATCCCCCACCAGAATCACCGCCAGACCCGGGGTCACGCCCCGCTCCTTCAGCGCCGCTACCTTCCGGGCGATGTCCGCCCGAAGCTCCTCCGACATGGCCTTGCCGTCCAGCAGCTGTGCCGCCATGCTCATTCCTCCTTGACGATGCTTGTCCATCAGGTATTGCCGTCGCTCCATGCCAGCAGCGCTCCCAGCGGAACCCGAAAGCCGATGGCCTCGTACATGCCCCTGTCACAGGGCGCGCAGCCCACCGTCAGGCTGCTCACGCCGCTTTCCTCCCGGGCAAAGCGCACCAGTCGCCGGGCAATCCCCCTGTGGCGAAACTCCGGCCGGATATAGAAATCCTCCAGCACTCCGGAGGGCCGGTAATCATACGTTGAGAATCCCCGTGTCACGGAGCATACGCCCACCAGGCTCCCCTCCGTCTCGCAGCCGAAGAACAGGATATCGCCCCTGTCCATGGCGCCCCTCAGCCGCGAAAGCTCCGCTTCCGTCGGAGCGGCCTCGCCAATGGCCTCCTTGTAGGCCCTGTGCAGCACCGAAAGCACCGGAAAATCCTCCGCCGTCATCAGGCGATACTGTTCATGCATGAGCTTTCTCCATCATTTCCCGGTATTTCCGCGCGCCGATGAGCGCCGCGCCCACCGCGTTGTCGCCGCTGTATTCCGGCTTCCCAAAGCACACGCGCAGCCCCCGGTCGCTCTTGCGGATGCGCTCCGTGACCAGGCGGCGGAACAACGCCGAGCTGGCCACGCCTCCGGCAATCAGCACCTGGCGGATGCCCGTTTTTGCCGCGCCCGCAAGAATCAGGCGCGCCACCGTCCGGGCCAGCAGATCATAAACCTCCATGGCCGTGTCCTCGGCACTCAGCGTGCCGGAGGCAATCCATCGCTGGGCCTGGCTTTCCGCGCCGGACAGGTGACAGCGCAGCCCGCCCTCCGCCATGCTGACAGGCAGGCGCGCTTCTGCGTGTCCCCGCAGGGCCAGTTCCTCCAGATGCGGCCCGGCAGGAAACGGCAGTCCCAGCGCCACGCCCACCCGGTCCACTACCTGCCCCGCGTGCAGATCGAGGGTGCCGCCCAGGAGGGACAGTGCTTCGCCCCGCAGGCTGAGCAGCTCGGTGGTGCCGCCGGAAAGATGCACCGCCAGCAGGTCACCGGGAGCAATGCCGCTGTCCACCATGGCGGCGGCCACATGCCCCCGCTGGTGGGTGGACGAAAAGTAAGGGACGCCAAGCATCGCAGCCAAGCCGCGGGCCTGCGCATCCCCCACCTGGAATACGGGCATATAGGATTCTTCCTCGTCTCTGGGGCGGGAGGATGCGCATACGGCGACAATCTCATCCCCGCGGATGAATTCCCGCAGTTCCTCCAGCCTCTCGGGCAGCTGGCGCACATGGATGAACACGCCCTCACTCTGGCGCAGGCCGCGCTCACCCAGCTTTACAGGAAGCAGCTTTCTACAGCTGGCCACCACCTGTCCATCCGCCGTGACCGCGGCGGCGGAGGTGGTGTAGCAGCTGGTATCCAGCCCCACGACCACCTGCCTCATGCCTGCGCCGCCTCTTTTTTGCGCAGGATGGTGCCCAGCACGCCGTTGATGAAGCGGCCGCTGGCTGGCTCGGAATAGCGGGAGGCCAGTTCGACAGCCTCGTTGATGGCCACGCTGCCGGGCACGTCCTCCTCGTGGAGAATTTCCCAGGTGGCCAGGCGCAGAATGGTCAGATCCACCTTGGGCATGCGCTCCACCCGCCAGTCCCGGCTGGCGGCCTCAATCTCGCTGTCCAGCTCATCCAGGTGATTCACCACGCCGTCCAGCACCCGGGTGATATAGGCCCGGTCCGCCGCGCCCGGCTCGTTGTCGCGGATGGCTTCCACTCCGGGCACGCCCTCCGCGCGCAATTCGTCATAGACCATCTGCAGGGTTTCCTCGCCGCCCTCGCCGCCGGCCAAATGCTCGTAGATCATCTGCATCACCGCAGCCCTCGCGGTTACACGCGCCATATACTCAGCACTCCCAACCCTCTTGATTTTTCAAGGAACCAATCTTTTGTATTTTACTCTTTCGGGGGAAACAGCCTGTTGGCCACCCTGCGCAGGAAGCCCTGCTTGTCCTGCACACCGCCCACAAACACGCCCACGGCGCACAAAAGCGCCACGAACAGCGTTTTCCAAAAGCCGATGGTCAGCAGCAGGATCGCCGCAATCACGCCGCACACCCCGCAGAACAGTCCGCAGGCAGGGGTGCCCCAGGTGAGCATTTCCTTCAGCAGATCATTGAGCGATTTCATGGCTTTCCTCCTCCGTCACATCGGCAGGAGCGTCGGCGGATTCCTCCGCCTGCATCTCCTCGGATGCCTCCGCCCGGGCCGTCTCCTCCACGGTCAGTTCGGGCACGGGAGGCGCGGGCACCAGGTTCTCCTGCTCCTCGCTGCCGAACAGCCGCTGGTGCAGGCACTTTTCCTCCTTGCTCTCCGCCGGGGCAGCCTCCCGGGGGATTTCCTCCTCCCGGGGCAGCGCAGCGGCATCCTCGGGCATGTCAGGCACGGTATAGATGGATTGCCCCGTCTGCTCGGCAGAGGTTTCCACCTGCACCTTGACCTCCTTCACATCCACGCCGGAGCAGGCGGTCACATACTGCTTGATCTGCTTCTGCACCGCACCCACCGCCAGGGGAATGTTCACGCCTCCGGCCAGGCCAATGCGCAGGCGGATGACCAGCCCGTCGCGGGAGGTGTCCAGGCGCATGCCGGACAGATGGATTTCATCATGCCTGTCAAGGCATTTGCGCACCAGGCTCTCGATCGCTTTCATGGAAATGCTCAGCTCGCCGCCCTCGGTCTTTTGCACCACAAAGCCGCGGCGGCTCTTGTCCCGGCGGAACAGGGTACCCACGCAGTACGCGCCCAGCGAAAACAGCGCCAGGGCCACCGCCGCCACAATCACCAGCGACACGGTGTCATGCCTGCCAAGCACCTCGCCCACCCGGGCGGAAATGCGCCAGCCCAGGAAGGCTTCGGCCGCCAGGGCGGCGGTCAGGGCCAGCAGGATCAGCCCCGCCAGCAGATTCAGCAGCCGGTCAATCACACGAATTTTCATCTGTCACGCCCTCCTTGCCATGCCTGTGCGGCAGCCGGAAAAATGTTCACCGGCAAGGCAAAGCCGCCCTGCCGGTGCGTCAGGTTACGCCTCGGGGCCGTCCTGCGCGTGCTCCGCTTCCGGGGCCGGGGCAGGCTCGTCTGCTATCTGCTCCGCCGCCTCGTCAGCCTTCTCTTCCACGGGAGCAGGCTCCTTTTCGGGGGCAGCGGGTGCGCCGGCCTCCAGCACGGCCTTCTCCGCGCCGGCGGACAGGGCGCTGTTTTCCTTTTCAAAGCTCACGCCCTGCACATGCACATCCACACGCACCACATGCAGCCCGGTCATGGATTCAATGGACTTGCGCACGTTTTCCTGCGCATCCTGGGCGGCCTTCTGGATGGGCGTGCCGTACTCGATAATGACGTACAGGTCCACGCTGGCCTCTTCGGTGCCCACCTCGACCTTCACGCCCTTGGTGATATTGCGGTTTTTGCCAAGGATTCCGCCGGAAATGTTGCACATGCCGGCAATCCCCTCCACCTCGCCCGCAGCCACGCCGGCGATAATGGCCACCACCTCGCTGGCATAGGTGATGCTGCTGGTCTGTTCCGTATCGGAATCCACCGTCAAAGGCAGATTATCCTTCTTGCTGGCCATATCCATGCACCTCCTCAGGTTTCCTTATCAGTATAGCAGATTTTTTTCGTCTTGACAACATCAAACCGCCAGGGGAAGCCGCCGCGTCAATTCTCGTCCTTCACAATGGCGATGTGAAGCTCGTCCAGCTGCTTTTGCTCCACATATCCGGGGGCGCCCATCATCACGTCCTGGGCGTTCTTGTTCATAGGGAAGGGAATCACCTCGCGGATGGAATCCTCCCCCGCCAGGAGCATGACCATGCGGTCCACGCCGGGGGCGATGCCCGCGTGCGGCGGCGCGCCGTAGCAGAAAGCATTGTACATGGCGGGGAACTTCGACTTTACATCCTCCTCGCCCAGGCACACCAGCTGGAAGGCCCGCAGCATGATCTCCGGGTCATGGTTGCGCACCGCGCCGGAGGACAGCTCCACGCCGTTGCACACCAGGTCGTACTGGAAAGCCGTGATGGTCAGCGGATCCACCTCGCCCGCCGCGGCCTTCTCCAGCACCTCGGCCCCGCCGTTGGGCATGGAGAAGGGGTTGTGGCAGAATTCCAGCTCGCCGCTTTCCTCGCCGATTTCATACATGGGGAAATCAACAATCCAGCAGAACTCGTACTTTTCGCGGTCCATGTGGTTCGGACACATTTCGCCAAGCATCCGACGCAGCACACCCGCGGTCTTCTGGGCGGCGGACTTCTTGCCCGCGGCCAGGCCCACGAAGGTGTTGGGCTTCAGATTCAGCGCGGCGATCACCTCGTCCCTGCGCTCCTGCAGGAACTTGGCGATGCCGCCGGCCAGCTCGCCCTTCTCGTCCATCTTGAACCAGTAGGCCTTGCTGCCGCTGACCACCTCCACCTCGGCGCAGAGCTTGTCGATCTGCTTGCGGGTGGCGGTCATGTCGGACACGACCACCGCCTTGACCACCTGCCCCTCGAAGGGGCCGAAGCCGCAGCCGTCCATCAGGGCGGTCACGTCCTGCACCGTCAGGTCAATGCGCAGGTCGGGCTTGTCGGAGCCGTAGACCTCCATGGCCTCAGTGAAGGGAATGCGGCGGAAGGGCGCGCTGGACGCGGTGTTGTACTTACCGTATTTGGCGAAGATGGGCGGCAGCACGTCCTCCAGCACGGCGAACACGTCCTCCTGGGAGGCGAAGGCCATCTCCATGTCCAGCTGGTAGAATTCGCCGGGGCTGCGGTCGCCGCGGGCGTCCTCGTCGCGGAAGCAGGGGGCAATCTGGAAATACCGGTCGAAGCCGGAGGCCATCAGCAGCTGCTTGAACTGCTGGGGCGCCTGGGGCAGGGCGTAGAACATGCCGGGATGCTTGCGGGCAGGCACCAGGTAGTCCCGGGCGCCCTCGGGGGAGGAGGCCGTCAGGATGGGGGTGGTAATCTCCAGGAAGCCATGCTCGGTCATGGCCTGGCGCAGGGCGGACACCACGTTGCAGCGCATGACGATGTTCTTCTTCACCTCGGGGTTGCGCAGATCAAGGTAGCGGTACTTCAGGCGCAGCGCCTCGTCCGCCTCCTTGGAGCGGTTGATCTGGAAGGGCAGCTCGTTGTAGCGGCAGCGGCCCAGCACCTCGATCTTCTCTGGCACCACCTCAATGTCGCCGGTGGCCATCTTGGGGTTCTTGGAGTCGCGCTCGCGCACGGTGCCGGTAACGGCGATGACGCTCTCCTTGTTCAGGCCATGGATGACCTGCATCATGTCCTCGCTCTCCACGACGATCTGCGTGGTGCCGTAGAAGTCGCGCAGCACCACGAAGGCCAGGGAGGCGGATACCTCGCGGACATTTTCCATCCAGCCGGAAAGCTCGACGGTCTTGCCGCAGTCGCTCATGCGCAGCTCGTTGCAGGTATGGGTACGGTTCTGCATAGGGGCAGCTCCTTTCGCATTGGTTGATTCTTTCTTCAGGGGAATTCTGGTGTAGTATTCCTCGTCGTCCTCATGATGGATGTACGCGCCGTTCTTCAGCATGACGCGCAGAGAAGCGGGGTTGTTCCTGTTGCAGGAGAGATACACCTCGTCCTCCGGGATGATGCTGCGCGCTTCCTCCACCGCCAGCGCCAGGCCGCTTGTGGCATAGCCCCTGCCGCGCTCGCCCTTGCGAACCGCGTAGCCAATGTGTCCGCTGCCATTTTTCAGCGTTTCGCTCAGGTAATGGCGCACCTTGAACAAGCCCACGGCTCTGCCGTCATCCCACAGGATATACCAGGTATCCGGCACATGGCCAGGTTTCAGATCAATTCCCTCCGACATACGGATGTGCATAGGGATGGCCTCGGAAACAAACGTCTCATAGGTCAAGCCGCAGCATTCGTTGTGAAAACCGTTCTCGTCAGGAATCTCCTGCAGACATTCGTATTCTTCCCGGGCGTTCTCCGGGCTGAGCGCCTTCAGCTGCAGCATGGGTCAGCCCTCCAGCATGGCCCGCACCGCCTGGGCCATGTCTGCCATGGGCACGGTCTGCTCCTCGCGGGTCTGCATGTTCTTCAGCTTGATCACGCCCTGGGCCGCCTCGTCATCCCCCAGGGTGGCGGTGATGGGTGCGCCTACCTTGTTGGCATACTTGAACTGGGCCTTCAGGCTGCGGCCGGTGTGGTCAAGATCGGCCCGGACGCCCTGCTCCCGCAGGCGCTGCACCAGCGCAAAGGCCTCCACCTGATGATCGCCCATGTAGGTCACGAACACATCGTACTGGTTGGGCCGGGGAATCTCGATGCCCTCGCTGTCCATAAGCATCAGCACCCGCTCGATGCCCATGCCGAAGCCCACCGCCTGCAGCTGCGGGCCGCCGATTTCCTCCACCAGGTTGTCATAGCGTCCGCCGCCGCATACGGTCAGGTTGCCGTCCTTGGTAGCGGTGATCAGCTCGAACACGGTCTTGGTGTAATAATCCAGCCCGCGGACGATGCGGCTGTCAATCTGATAGGGAATGCCCGCCGCCGCCAGATACCGCTGCAGCTGGGCAAAGTGCGCCTTGCAGTCGTCGCAGAGCACGTCCAGCATGCTGGGCGCGTCCTTCACCAGCTCCTGGCAGCGCTTTTCCTTGCAATCCAGCACGCGAAGCGGGTTGCGGTCGAAGCGGCTCTTGCAGGTGTCGCACATGCCGTCGATACGCCCGCCCAGGAATTCCTTCAGCATGGCGTGGTACTTCGGGCGGCACGCGGGGCAGCCGATGGAGTTGATGTTCACCGACAGGTTTTTCACGCCCAGCCTTGTCAGCAGGCGGAAGGCCAGGAGAATCAGCTCCGCGTCAGCGGAAGCATCCTTCGCGCCAAAGCACTCCAGGCCGAACTGGTGGTGCTCCCGCAAGCGGCCGTTCTGCGGAGCCTCGTAGCGGAAGATGGGCGCGTTGAGGTAATACATCTTGCAGGGCAGCGCGTCGGCGTAAAGGCTGTGCTCGACCAATGCGCGCACCGCGCCGGCGGTTCCCTCGGGCTTGAGGGTAATGGAGCGGTCGCCCTTGTCCTTGAAGGTGTACATTTCCTTTTGCACAACGTCGGTGGTGTCGCCAATGCCGCGCAGGAACAGCTCGGTGTGCTCGAACACGGGGGTGCGCACCTCGCGGAAGCCCGCCTCAGCCGCAGCCTTGCGCATCATGGCCTCCACATACTGCCAGCGGTAGCTGTCCTGGGGCAGCACGTCCCTTGTGCCGCGGGGAGCCTGAGTCAGCATAACCAAATCCCTCCTTGAAAAAGTCCTCCTGCCGGGGGACGGAAAAGCCCCACGCAGAAAGCTGTCTGCATGGGGCGAAAAGCTTTTTTCGCGGTGCCACCCTGCTTCGCGGCGCAAGCGCCGCCTTGTTTTGCCCTGTAACGCGGGGAAGCGCCCGGCTCTCACCGGGAGGCTCCGGGGTGTCGGTCGCGCATGTCCGCCGGAAGCTTTCAGCCGGAGGCTTCCTCTCTGGCAGGCGGATGGAGGCGCGTTCTTCCCTTCATTGCCGATACAAGGCATTGTAGCAGGATTGATCCCCGTTGTCAATGGTTTGCCGGGAGATCAGGCCCCGGCCGCGCGCCCCCACAGGCGGGGCGGCAGGCGGTGGAACACCATCCTCACCAGCGGCTGGATGAAAAACACCTGGGTGAACCATGCAAAGGGAAAATTGAAGCACACCAGCCTCAGCCAGCTGGCCAGCAGCCCCGCAAGGCTGAAGCCCGCGTAGTAGGGATAATAAAGCCATGCGGCGATAAAGCTCATGGCCGGACACATGAGTCCAACGGTAGCGGAGATGACAGCCGTTTCAAACAGCACCGGATGCGTGGTTCGGGGATCGAAGCAGGCGCTGGCCAGCCTGAGCGCACAGGGGCTGCCCATGGCCAGCTCCAGCCCGAAGGCCAAGCAGAATTCCACCAGCACCACCGCCCAGATGGGCACCATGGCCCCGCACATCATCACGCCGCCCTGACGGTGGATGGCCTCCAGGACGCTGCCTGTTCCGTGGAGCGCCGTCAGCGCAGGGCCGTTGACCACATACTGGCTGTAGAACACATCGGCTTGCACGGTGACCAGCACCGTCAAACGGGCAAAGACCGACCGCTGCAACCGGGTTTTTAGCATATTGTCTCCTTCCTTTCCGCAAACAAAAAGCGCCCGCAGCACGTTTCACGCATAGCCTGTCCTGTCCATTGCCGGGATGCCTCGTTCCGTAATCAGCTTTATGTACAGGTGTGTACTACATGTGTCGTCTGCGGGCGCTATGAAGTTTTGCAGGGAAATGATCGCATCGGCAGGCCCGTTTTGTCAAGCGTCTTTCTTCCGGCGAAACCGAAAAAAGTCACCACTCGTACTTCATCGCCGCGGCCACAGCGCTCTGGTGATCCTCATCCACCCGGTCGGTGCCATGGGTTTTGCTGCCGGTAAAATGAATGCAGAAGTGCCCGTCAAAGCCGTTGTCGATGGTGGAGGTGCCATGGGGCATGCCGTTCATGGACGCAGCGTAGACATGGCCGTTGTACTTCACCAGGATGGGTCTGCGCCGCCAGCTCCACGAGCCGCCGTAAATTTCCTTCAGCGTGGCGGTATCCGCCCTGGAGGCAGGCTCTGTGTCCATATGGTTGGAGCCGCTCCAGCGCACCGCCGTGAAGGTCTTACCCGTCCTGCAGTCCTTGATGGTCACCGTGGCGCCCTTGGGAATCACATCCTCGCTGCCAAACCAGGCAAGCTTCTCCGTTTCCGGGGCAGCCTCCCCAAACAGGGCCTTGAGGGTTGCCCGGCCCGCCACGCCGTCCTGGGTCAGGCCGTGCTTCTTCTGATAGGCCTTCACCGCCGCCGTGGTCCCCTTGCCATACACGCCGTCAATCTTTCCCGAATACATCCCGGCAGCCTTCAGCGCCCGCTGGAGTTTCCTCACGTCGCTGCCCTTGTCGCCGGGGCGGCAGGCGGACGGAGCGTTCTCTCCGGCGGAGGATGAATCCGCCGCTTTCTTGTCCTCCTGCTTTTCCTCCTTTTCCACGCTGCCGGAAACCTTGACGTACTTTTTCATCACATAGCCCGTGTAACGTCCGTAGCTCACCTTGTACCAGCTGCCCGTCTCGCTCAGCACGTTCAGCCGATCGCCCTTGTCAAGGGTCTGCAGGGCACGGCTGTCCTTATCGGCCTCCTTGCGCAGCACCAGGGACTTGGTGTTGACTGTGCCCTCAGCCGCCAGGGCCAGGGGGGCCAACAGCAGCACCGCCGCCGCCAGAGCGCCGGCTGTCAGGCGGCGCAGCGAACCGTGCCGTGCTGTATGTTTCATTTCAATCAGCTCCCTTCACTGGTTTCGCACATAATATATTACGAATTGATTACAAAGTCAACCGTAATTATTGATTGTTTACAACTATTATGTTCCGATTTTGATGCCGGTTTGCCGCGTTTTCATCCTTTCCACGGGAACTTTTACAATTCCATGGCGCCGCTGCTTGACAGGAAGCACAATTCACGAGTACAATAGGATAGCAAGTCTATATCCATCATCCAGCCGGGCGCGCCCGCGCGGGATGCGGAAGGAGGACGGGCAGCGGTGGCGCTGCCCAAGTGTGCGATGAAACGCAGGTTGATTGTTTGCCTGGTGATGATCCTGGCGCTGGTGGCGGGGCTTGCTTCGACAGCCGCCGCCGAGGCGGAGGTGGACAGCCTGAAGGTATCCATTGAGTTGAGCAGCAGCAAGCTGGCCGAGCCCAAGGAAATCACCGTATCCATCCAGGTGACCAACACCGGGGACGCCGACATGCCCGGCCCTGTCACCCTCTACGATCCCAGCGGCAAAATGGTGGAGGAATTCGGCTCTCCCACCCTGACCGCCGGCGCGTCCAAGTCCTGGTCGGGGAAATGGAACGTCACCCAGTCCCAGCTCGACAGCGGAAAGCTCACCTTCAAGCTGAAGTATTCCCTGTACAACGCCGCGGGCGAGCTGGTCAACAAAACCTACAACTTCTCCCATCCCCTCACCTACACCGGCGCGGTGACCAGCGTGGAGATCAACCGCACCATCACCCCCACCACCGCCCGCAAGGGACAGACGGTGTCGGTCACCTATGACGTCATCAACACCGGCAACGTGGGTATCACCGACGTGAGCATCAAGGAGGACAAGTCCATTTCCTCCAAGAGCGGCACCATCGCCAGCGTGCCCGCCGGCGAAAAGGGCAGCTATTCCTTCACCGTCACCATGGGTACCAAGGATCTGACCAGCCAGGCCACCATCACCTACAAGGCCGGCGGCAAGACGCAGACCGAGAAGAAGGACGCCGCCACCATCAAATACGGCGAGGTGAAGCTCACCGCCGCCCTGTCCGCCAGCAAGAAGGGCGGCGTTCCCGGCGATACGGTGAAGCTGACCCTGACGCTCAAAAACACCGGCAGCGCCGATTATCAGAACGTCACCGTCACCGATGCGGTGCTGGGCGAACTGTTCACAGGGCAGACCGTACCCGCCGGACAGACCGTTACCCTGGAAAAGGATATCACCATCACCGATTCGGCCGATTATCAGTTTACCGTCACCGGTCAGGACGCCTCGGGTGAAAATGTGGAAACCGCCACGGATCGCGTATCCGTCACGGCGGTAGATCCCGCCAAGCAGGTGGTGCTCCAGGTGGAGGCCTCCGCCGACCGGGAAACCGTATACACCCTGCCCGGTACCGTGAAATTCCGCGTGACCGTGACCAACGTCAGCGCGGTGGATGTGTCCGACGTGACGGTGTACGCCTCCGGCGTGCAGCTGTACAGCTTCCCCAGCATCCTGGCGGGGGAAAGCCGCGACTTCACCCGGGATGTGAGCGTATCCATGGCGGGCCAGTACCGCTTCGATGCGAGGGTCAAGAACCAGTTGAACGAAACCGAGACCTTTGAGAGCAACATCATCTATATTGCCTTTGCCCAGCCCACCCCCGAGCCCACCGACGCTCCCATCGTCACCCCGCCCATGCCCACCTACGAGGACATTCCCACCGACGACGGTCTGCCCGCCTATGTGGACACGGTGCAGAAGGCGCTGAGCATTGCCTACCGGGTGCTGCTGGTGCTGGCAGCGATTTGCCTGTTGCTGCTGGCCATCGGCGTCGTGCGGCGCATGCAGGCCATTCATGAGTCCAACAAGGCACAGGATCATCTGGAGCGCGGCTCCTATCGCGATTATACCCAGCCCGCGCCAAAGGGTCGCGAAGAAAAGAAATCCTCCCGCAAGGATGAGCCCGTCTCCCGCCCCATTGGCGAGGATAAGGAGGATCCCGCCCTGCCCGACGCCGATGACGCATCCCGGACAGCGCAGGACGGCGAACTGATGGCGGAAACCCTGGCCAAGCTTTACCCCAATGGCGACGGCAAGCTGACTGTCGATCCCACCCTGACCGTGGAGGGCGAAGAGCTCGCTGAGAAGCCCGGTTCCCAAGAGGCGGAAGCTCCTGCTGACGAAGCCCCCGCCGCGGAGGAAACACCGGTACGCCACCGCCGCAGCCAGCGGCATCAGGATGAATGACCCTGTTGCCGCAGACCTTTCCGCAACAAGCAGGAAGGTCTGCGCGTCGGATGGTCTGTGCGCCTCCCTTTGAGGCAGCCCGTTTAAGTCGTATCCGTTTCAGTTATGCCCCGCTTTGAGCGGGGCTTTTTTCGCTCAAGTCAGGTACTTCAACGCTAATATCCCAAGAGCTGATTTATGTGATGCCTGTGGCATTTATACGCATTTTATGTTATCATGGTTCGGGATCATGAGGAAGAAATCTACGCATCCACATTTCCGATTTCCAGGCTGATCCGGCACGGAAGCCTGCAGCATCATAGATGCAAGGAGGAACAAGCATGAAGTTTTCAGGCGAGCTTTCCCTCAACGAGGGCTGGAAGTTCAAGATCACCCTGGCGCAGGGGGTGGAGAAGCCTTCCTTCCACGACGAGGATTTTGAGTCCGTAACCCTGCCCCACGACTGGCAGATTCACAATCCCCGCAACCCGCGCATGGAACGGGGGGATTCCCAGGGCTATTACCCCCGGAACCAGATGGGCTGGTATCGCCGGGTGCTGCAGGTGCCGGAGGCCTGGCAGGGCAAGCGGCTGCTTCTGCTCATCCCGGGCTGCCAGCGCTTCTATGATGTGTATCTGGACGGCGAGCGCATCGGCGGGCGGCGCTACGGCTATCTGCCCCTGCTGCTCGACCTGACGGACAGGGCCGGCGCTGGCGAGCATCTGCTGGCCATCCGTGTGAACAACACCGACACCCTGGGCGACCGGTGGTATTCCGGCGCGGGACTGTGCCGGGGTGTGTCGCTTATGGTGAAGGAGCCGGTGTACATGCAGCCCTGGAGTTTGAGGGCGGACTATACCCTGCAGGAGGACTCTGCTGACCTGAAGGCGGAGATTTCCCTTCGCCATCCCGAGCAGGCCGGAGTCCTGACGGTGCACGCAGCCCTTCAGGCCCCGGACGGCTCGCTTGCTTGTGAGGCGGAGCAGACCATCGCTGCCGAGGGCTTCGAAACCCGCGTTGCCCTGCCCATGCATGTGGCGAACATCCTCCGCTGGGATATGGATCGCCCCTACCGCTACCGCCTGACCCTCACCGTGGCGCAAAGCGGCGCCGTGCTGGACACCGCCTGGGAAACCGTGGGCTTCCGCAGCTTTTCCTTTGACGGCGAGCAGGGCTTCATTCTCAACGGGCGCATGCGCAAGCTCTATGGCGCAGACCTCCACCATGACGGCGGCGTGTGCTTTGGCGCGGCAGTGCCCAGGGCTGTGTGGCGCAGGCGGCTGATGAAGCTGAAGGAGATGGGCTGCAATGTCATCCGGTGCAGTCACAATCCCCAGGACGAGGCGCTCTACGATCTGTGTGACGAGCTGGGTATGGTGATGATCGACGAGCTGTACGACAAGTGGTGCGACACCGCGCTGTACTATGACCGTCTGTTCCCGGAGGACTGGCGGGATGACCTGCGCATGATGGTGGCCCGTGACCGCAATCACCCCTCCATCGTGCTGTGGAGCATGGGCAACGAGCTGGAAATCCAGTATCAGGAGCAGTTCTACGATCTGCTGAAAGCGCTGAGCAGCGAGTGCCGCAGGCTGGATTCCTCCCGCCCCGTGTCTCTGGCGCTGATCGGCTTCTGCCTGCAGGACTATGGCGACCATACGCCCCTGCAAAAGAAGGTGGACGCGGTGTTGCGCTATGCAGACATTGTGGATGTGTTCATGGGCAACTACATGGAGGGCTATTACACCGCCCTGCGGGAAGCCGGCATGCGCAAGGCCATCATCGGCTCAGAGGTGTTCACCTACTACCGCAATGCCGAGCTGAGCGCCACCCACGCCATCGCGCAGTCCCCCTGGGCGGATGTGAAAAACCGCCCCTATGTGGCGGGCGGCCTGGTATGGGCCGGGGTGGATTACCTGGGCGAGAGCACCGGCTGGCCCTGTAAGGGCTGGACGGGCTGCCCCGTGGACAGCGCGGGCTTCCGCAAGCTGCGCAGCTGGTATGTGGCCAGCCAGTGGACGGAGGAGCCCATCCTTCGGGTGGGCGTCATGGACGGCAACGCCTACGATGACCACGCCCGGGCCAGCTGGGGCTTCCCGCAGATGCTGGACTGCTGGACAGGCCCCCGGGAGGATCTGATGCGCCATGTCTGCGTGATGACCAACTGCGACGAGGTGCGTATCTACCGCAATGGCGAGTCTGTCCGCCGCCTGACGGAAAGGCTGCCTGACGGCATGATGCACTTCTCCATTCCCTACGCGCCCGGCACCCTGCGGGCGGAGGGCTGGCGGAATGGCGCAAAGGTGGCGGAGCAGGTGCTGCACACTCCCGACGCGCCCGCTGCGATCATCCTGCGCTGCGATGACCTGAATGAGCCGGACAATGAAGGCGTGTGCCATGTGGAGCTGACGCTGACGGACAGCTTCGGCCAGCCCTGGACGCTTACCGGGCCGGAATGCGCCATCGAGGTGGAGGGCGCGGAGCTGCTGGGCCTTGACAACGGCGACCTGATGGCCGACCGCAATCCCCACAGCCCGGTATGCCCCTTCCACCTGGGGCACGCGGTGGCATACCTGAGGCGGCAGGAGGACACCCTCCGGGTGAAGGCTGTCTGCGGGGAAATCCGGGCGGAACTGACATTGTGATGTATCGGCGCAGGCAGCAGCAGGCAGTAACCCGATTAAGGCAATACCGCACAAATGAGTTGGTGCTGTGGCGAATAAATTTTTCGCCAGATACAATGACAGATTTTGAAGGTTTACTGGATGCAAATCGAAAAATCTGCAAGCAGCAGATGGCGGAAAAGGCATCGCCACCGCTGCCATCGAATGGTGCGGTATTGCCTCAAGGGAAATCCGGCAGACAGGCGCGGATACCGGGTATCCTGCATCCCCATCCCGGGAAACATCTCCCGCCTCCGCTGCGAAAGGATGTTGTGCTTGAAAAACGAAAGACTTTCCGTGCGAACCTGTCTGCTGCTCATTCTGCTGCTGATGGGAACGATGCTGCTTTGCGTTTGCGTGGGCAGCGTGTTCATTCCGCCGCTGGATACATGCACGGCCCTGTGGAATACCCTATGGGGGCTGGAGGTGCCTGCGGGCATATCCAGGAACATCATCCTCAACATTCGCCTGCCCCGGGTGCTGAACGTGGCGCTGGTGGGGGCGGCGCTTTCGCTCAGCGGCGCAGCGATGCAGGGCCTGCTCCGCAATCCCCTGGCGGACGGCTCCACCCTGGGGGTATCCAGCGGCGCGTCCCTGGGGGCCGTGGCGGCGCTGGCCTTCGGCGTGACCATTCCGGGCTCCGCCTATGGAGGGACCATGCTCATGGCCATGGTCTGCGCCTTTCTGTCGCTGCTGCTGATTCTTTTCCTGGCCTACGCGCTGGACAAATCGCTGGCCACAAACAGCATCATCCTCATCGGCGTGATCTTCTCCATGTTTGCCTCCAGCGTGATCTCGCTGATCATCTCCTTTGCCGGAGAAAAAGTGCGCTCCATCACCTTCTGGACCATGGGTTCCCTCTCCGGGACGGGCTATGCCCACACGCGGATTCTTTTCATGGCGATGGTGCTTTGCGGCGGGGTGATTCTGCGATGCAGCAGAGAGCTGAATGCCTTTGCCATTGGTGAGGATAACGCGCGGCACATCGGCGTGAATGTCCGCCGGGTGAAGCTGATCGTTCTTGTCGCGGTATCCGTTCTGATTGGCATAAGTGTGTCCGTCAGCGGGTCCATTGGCTTTGTGGGGCTTGTGGTGCCCCATATGACGCGGATGCTGGCCGGCCCCAATCACCGCCGGCTGCTTCCCGCATCCATGTTCTTCGGCGCAATTTTCCTGCTCCTGGCGGATCTGGCGGCCCGCACGGTGCTCAGTCCCATTGAACTGCCCATCGGCGTGATCACCTCGCTGGTGGGAGCGGCGGCGTTTGTGGCTATCTTTTACCATTCAAGGAAGGCCGGGTGAAGCATATGCTGAAGGGGAACAGCGTCACCGTCCGCTATGGCAGCCACACGGCTGTGGATGATCTGTCCTTCACGCTGGAGCAGGGGCAATGGCTGATGCTCGTGGGGCCGAACGGTGCAGGCAAGTCCACGCTGATCGAGGCCATCGCCCAGGGTGTGCCCTATACGGGGCGGATTGAGCTGGAGGGCCGGGATGCCCGCGCGTACAAGCCTGCGCAGCTTGCAAGAAAAGTGGGTGTGCTGTCCCAGCGGCACAGCGTGAACTACGCATACACGGTGGAAGAGGTTGTGCAGCTGGGGCGCTACGCCCATACCCGACGGCTTTTTGGCGGCGGGGACGACGAGGGCGAAGAGCGGGTTGAGCAGGCGCTGGAAAGGACGGGGCTGAACGGCATGCGCCGTGCCAGTGTGCTGACGCTGTCCGGGGGCGAACTGCAGCGGGTGTTTCTGGCGCAGCTGTTCGCGCAGGCCCCGCAAGTTCTGCTGCTGGACGAGCCTGCCAATCACCTGGATCTGGTGTATCAGAAGCAGATTTTCTCAATCATCCGGGAATGGCTTGCGCAGCCGGGACGAGCGGTGCTATCTGTGGTACACGACCTGAGCCTGGCCCGCGCCTACGGCACCCACGCGGTGCTGATGCATCATGGCCGGTGCGTTTCGCAGGGGCCGCTGGACGGGGTGCTGACGCCGGAAAACCTGCAGCAGGTATATGGCATGGACGTATACGGCTGGATGCAGAGTCTGCTGAAGAAATGGCAAGCGCCATGAAGCCTGTCCATCAGCATGAATGGTGCGAAAAAAGAGAGGCCATCCTTCTGGACGGCCAAACCTCTGCGGATACTTATCCCTTGCAAAAAGGCAGAATCTGTGCTATGATATGTCCGTTCCTTGTGCAAACGTATCGAAGCGCTCAACGCGAGACTGCCTCGAAATCGTGAATCCTTCGCGGAACACGGTTGCGGGAAAATCCTGACGCCGCAAGGCTTTGCGGGCAGCAAAGGCTCGAATTGAATAATCTGTTCTCTCCTGTTGTTCTCTCCGATTTCCCGGGGAGTGCGGCAGAGGATATATACGGAGTGGTATCGAAGCGGTCATAACGGGGCAGACTCGAAATCTGTTGACCCTTCCGGGTCCGTGGGTTCGAATCCCACCCACTCCGCCAACATTCGGCCAAGTGACATGTGTTGCTTGGCCTTTTCCTTTATGGGCTCGAATCCTCCGGGGAGGCGAAGCCCAGACCGCGCAGCATGGCGTCCGCCGTGCTGCTTTTGCTTTGCGCATCCAGATGCGCGTAGATGTTCGCCGTGGTACTGAAATCGCTGTGCCCCAGCCACTCCTGAATCTGCTTGAGCGGCACATGGTTTGCAAGCAGGAGGCTGGCACTTGAGTGCCGCAGATCATGGAAGCGGATGCGGCGCAGGCCGTTCCTCTCCAGCACCTGCTCAAAGTGGCAGGACAGGTACTCTGGGCGGATGCGCGCGCCCATCTCACTGACGCAGATGTAGCCCTCGTAGCCGCGGATGTAGGAATCCCCGCAGAGCCGCCGGTTCTCCGCCTGCTCTGCCCTCAGCCGGAGTAGCAGCTCCCGGATGGGCGGCGTCAGCGGCAGCGTGCGCCGGCTGGACTTGGTCTTGGTCGTGTCCCGCGCGACGATGGTGTAGCGCCCGTCTACGTTGCAGCCGGTCACCGTGTGCTGAATGGTGATCGTCCCGCTGTCAAAGTCAATGGCGTCCCACTTGAGCCCGAGCACCTCGCTGCGGCGCAGGCCGTAGAAGGCCGCCAGCTTCACCGGCGCTTCGATCAGCAGCCCGCTCACGCAGTCGAACAGGCGGTTCATCTCGTCCTTGTCGTAGAAGCCCGGCTGGAAGCCGTTCTTCCGGGGTCTGTCCACCTTGTCCGCGGGGTTCACGTCGATCAGGTCGGTCTTGACCGCGTATTTAAGCGCCCGGTGGATGACGGCGTGATAGTGGATCACCGTGTTCGGCTTCACCCGCTTCATCTGCGCGGAGTAGAAGTCCTGAATGTGCCGGGCCGTCAGCCCCTTCAGCGTCACGCCCTTCTCCCGGAACCACGGGAGAAGCGGATATCGCAGCATCCCCTCGTAGGAGCTGTACGTCGTGATGGCGATGGTGCCCTTGGCGATCTGCAGCCACCGTTCGAGATAGTCCGCAAACAGCTCGTCCGGCGCTGCGGAGGATACGTCCTCCTCCGGAATCTCGAAGGCCTTGCGCTGCTCCGTCAGGAACGCTTCGGCCTTCTTTTTGTTGCCCCTCACGGGATACCCCGTGGGAATCCACTTGGTTTTGCGCTTGTTGCTTGAATCCTTGTAACTGAGAACGG
Source organism: uncultured Clostridia bacterium (assembly GCA_945877525.1). Classification (GTDB taxonomy): domain Bacteria; phylum Bacillota; class Clostridia; order Christensenellales; family Aristaeellaceae; genus UBA11524. The sequence goes on from CAMDVP010000011.1 coordinate 27,304, forward strand.
CGTAAAAATAGCCGTTCTTCTCCTGCAGGTGTCCTGCGACCATGCTTCCTCCTTCCCGCTCCGCAGGAAACGCACCCGCCGTTGGCCTGCCAAAAGGATAGCACGTTTGGAGGGGGTGCGCAAGGGGAAATGTGGGCGGGATGATTAAGAAACGGGCTTCGGCCAAAATACGATTGCATCGTAAATTAGCCGAAACACGACTTGCCCTGAGAGCGCCTGTCTCCCGCATGGACAACCAATCGGCCATCCTGCGGAATTCCAAGCGCTCTCAGGGCAGAATCACGTTTTTGTATACCATATATAGTGACGAACATACATCCAGCAATACTATATATGGTATGTTTTTCACGCTTCGAGAATCCGGGCGATTTTTCCTGCTCCGCTTCCGCCATCCAGCCTCAGCGCCTCCTCCATCACCGCTGCCGACCGCTCCTTGCTCTTCACGTCGAGGTGCGCATAGATGTTCGCGGTCGTAGCGAAATCACTGTGCCCCAGCCACTCCTGAATCTGCTTGAGCGGGATGCCGTGCGCCAGCAGGA
>CAMDVP010000012.1 GCA_945877525.1 uncultured Clostridia bacterium
CGGCCCCCCCCCCCCCCTGGGATCCAGGGACAAAGCCCCTGGCGCCTCCCTTACTTTGCATATTCGGTAGACCGTGTTTCGCGGATCACGTTGACACGGATCTGACCGGGATATTCCATTTCCTTTTCGATACGCTTTGCAATTTCCTTGGCGAGAATCTTGGTACCCTCATCGGTCACATCGTCGGGCTTGACCATAATGCGCACCTCGCGGCCGGACTGAATGGCAAAGCATTTCTCCACGCCGTCAAAGCTGTTGGCAATCTCCTCCAGCTTCTCCAGTCGCTTGATAAAGTTCTCCACACTCTCGCGGCGGGCGCCGGGACGGGCCGCGGACAGCGCGTCGGCAGCCTGCACAAGCACGGCCTCAACGGTCTGGGGCTCTACATCGTTGTGGTGAGCCAGGATGGCGTGGATCACATCGGGACTCTCGTGATACTTCCGGGCCAGCTCGCCGCCCAGGGTCACATGGGTACCCTCAGCCTCGTGGTCCACAGCCTTGCCGATGTCATGCAGCAGACCCGCGCGCTTGGCCAGCTGAACATCCGCGCCCAGCTCGGCGGCCATCAGGCCCGCCAGATGGCTGACCTCAATGGAGTGCTTCAGCACATTCTGGCCATAGGATGTACGGTACTTCAGGCGGCCCAGGAGCTTGACCAGCTCGTGGTGCATGCCATGCTGATTCGTCTCGAACACAGCGTTCTCGCCGGCCTCGCGAATCTGGTTGTCCACTTCCTTGCGGGCCTTTTCCACCATTTCCTCAATACGGGCGGGATGAATGCGGCCGTCCATAATGAGCTTCTCCACGGCAATGCGGGCAATCTCGCGGCGGACAGGGTCAAAGGCGGATACAATGATGGCCTCGGGGGTGTCATCGATCACCAGATCTACACCGGTGGCAGTTTCCAGAGCGCGAATGTTGCGGCCCTCGCGGCCGATGATGCGTCCCTTCATGTCATCGTTGGGCAGGGCCACCACGGACACGGTGGATTCAGCCACGTGGTCAGCAGCGCACTTCTGAATGGCCAGCGCAATGATGTTGCGTGCCTTCTTCTCGCCCTCCTCCTTGGCCTTGGCCTCGATATCGCGAACCATGGCCGCCGCGTCGTGGAAGGCTTCCTTCTGCACGCGCTCGACAATGATCTGCTTGGCCTCGTCCTGGGTCATGGCGGCGATGCGCTCCAGCTCAGAGGTTTGCTTGGCCAGCAGGGCCTCGGCGTCCTCCTGCATCTTCTGGATCTCAGCCTGCTTTTTGTTCAGGCTTTCCTCGCGGGCCTCCATGTTGTCAGCCTTCTTGTCCAGGGTTTCCTCGCGTTGGATCAGGCGGCGCTCGCTGCGCTGAACCTCGTTGCGGCGTTCGCGCATTTCACGCTCGTTTTCAGCCTTTTCCCGGTCATTTTCCGCCTTGGCCTTGAGGATTTCCTCCTTGGCCTCCAGCACCTTTTCCTTTTTGTACTCATCTGCCTTGCGCACCGCGTCATCGTAGAGGTGCTTGGCATACTCCTCCGTGCGGCCGATTTTCTTTTCCGTAACGTTTTTGCGGTAGGCTCCTCCGGCCACAAAGCCGCCGCCGGCCGCCGCCAGGGCAATCAAAATCCATAGAATCGGATGCAAACCTGTTTCCCTCCCTCTCTGCTTTTTTGACAATCTGATTGATGGCTTCAAGATCGGCGTGCAACAAGCCGTGCGGATGCATCCGCACGGCTGAGCTGCTTTCATGATGATGGACTTCCGTCCGCTGTTTTTCCCGGCGGCTGGCCGCGCATGGGCCTGCCGCGCCTCACAAAAACCACAGGCACACCGGGAGACTCCGGCGCGTTTCGGGGAATGAAAAACGCCCCTTCTGCGAAATTTCTATGCAGCCGACAGCCCTGTTCAGGAGGGCCGTCGCCGAAAGTGACGCCTGCGGGAAAAAGTGCCCGCACGGCGAATCAATAGCGGGGATTCTATCGAAAACAGCCGGACGCGCGAAAACCGCACGCCTATTCAGCCGATCATTTCATATTTTACTGTTATTTGACCATTCTGTCAAGGGCAAATCCTGTCGGGCCCTGACGCAGGCAAAAGAAAAGCCCTGCCGCATTGCACGGCAGGGGAAAGGGATGCGCCGGGATTACTGCTTCACGTTGTCCACCACGGCCAGGGTGATTTCCATGTCCACATACCGGCCCTCGGGGATATCGTCCAGGGTGGCGTTTTCATCACTCAGCAGGTCATCAAGGCCCTCCACGCGGTAGACCTTCACCTTGATGACGTCGCCGGCGGACTTTCCGGAGATAATGCTGCTCATCTGGCTGAAGGTGGTGATGACCGTATCATCCACATCCACGATGATGTCGCCGGGCTGCATGCCGGCCTTGGCAGCGGGGCCATCGGCGTCCACCTCGTTCACATACACGCCCTTGGGCAGGGTGCCGGAGGTAATCAGCGTGCTGGACTGATTGATGTCGCTGACGGTGATGCCCATGCGGGGCTTGCCGGTCAGGTCGCTGGAAGCGGAGGCACTGCTGGATTCGTCGGGCGCAACAGTTTCGATCTTGCCGGAGAGCACATCCTCAATCAGGGGCTTGGCAGCGTTGATCGGGATGCACATGCCGATGCCCTCCACCGTGGAGCCGCTATAAGCAGAGCCGGTATACTTCAGGGTCGGAATGCCCATCAGCTCGCCGTTCACGTTGAACATGCCGCCGCCGCTGTTGCCGGCATTGATGGCCGCGTCGGTCTGAATCATGGCGTTGGTGATGGTTTCCTTGCGGCCGTACTTGTCATAGCTGGTGCTGCTCACCGCGCGGTTCAGGGCGGACACAATGCCCACGGTCACCGTGCCGGAGAACTGCTCGCCCAGGGGATTGCCGATGCAGATGGTCCAATCACCCACCTGCAGGGCGTCGCTGTCGCCCAGGGTAACGGGCTCAATGCCCAGGCCGGGGGCGTAGAGGATGGCAATGTCCAGGTTCTCATCCGAGGCCACCAGCGAGGCGACGTAGGTCACGGCCTCATCGGCACCCTCGGGGATCACGGAAACCTCCAGCTTGGTGGCGTCCTCCACCACATGGTAGTTGGTCAGCACATAGTCGGGGCCGATGACCACCGCCGAGCCGGTGGAAGCCAGCACCTCCTGCGTCTTGGCCTGACCGTTGCCGTTTCCGTTGCCATAGCCGAAGCCGAAGCCGAAGTAATTCCGGCCGCCGGTAGAGTAGCGGACGGTCTGATAGTTGTTGATGCCCACCACGCTGCCATGAACCTTGGCAATGGCGGCGGTGAAGGGGCTTTCCACCACGACGGTGGTGTTGGCAGTGTTCTCCGCCTGGGCGGAGGGGTTAAGGGTCAGCGTCAGGGCGGAGCCCAGCATGACGCATACCAGTGCGATGGCCACATAGCCGATCAGATGCTTACGCTGTTTCATGTTCATAACCTCCTTTTGTGGTTACGGGTAGAGTATACGCAACAATTTTGTCCATGGAATGAACGGAATATGAACGTTCCACGAAATTGGCAGCTCTTTTTCTTCAAATTTTTCCCTTATCCTGCACGGCGGCGCGAAAGCAGCCCGGAAAAGGCCAGCGCCAGGGCAAGGCCCGCCAGCAGGCTGAAGACTCCAGGTAGGGCCGGAGGCGAAAGCGCCAGGCACACCGCTGCCGCCCCCGCCGTGGCAATGGCCAGGGAGATGCCGCGCTCTCGCGCCGTGCCGCACAGCCATGGCCCGAGCCACGCCGCCGCGCCAAAGATCGCCAGAGGCATGCAGGCAGGCGCCGCCGCGCTTTCGGTATAGCACAAAAAACGCCATAGCCCTAAGGCCGCCGCAGCGGCCCAGATCAGGGCAAGCCCTATACGTCGGGGCGCGCTCTGCCCAGTCAGCGGCGCGGCCATCCCGGGGAGCAGCGCCACGGCAGCAGGCAGCAGCCACGCCCCCTGGGGCAGCCATGCGGCCAGGCAGAAGCACGCCAGCAACGACAGCCCTGCCCGGCACAGTCTGCCGTCCATGCGCCGGGCAGCCTCCATGCCCGACAGCACCGGCGCGGCAAAGTCCTCGCCGGATCGGGCAATCAGCCGCAATCCCTCCCCTTCCTCCGGGGTAATCCGCAGCACGCCCTCCTTCAGCGGCGCGCAGGCTTCACAGCCCTCCGCCGTCAGCCCGGCGGCACGCAAACGCTCCAGACACCGCTGCGCTTCGGGCATCGGAAGGGCCGCCACGGTCAGCGCGCCCAGGTAGGTCAGCGGGCCGACGCCCTCCTCCGTGACGGGGGCGGTGGCATAGCCGTACACCCCGTCCGCGGGGCAGCAGGTTTTCAGGCGGTCGAGATCAACGGCTGTAACATCCCGCTCGCCGCCGTCCAGGATGCGCCGGCAGGCGGGCAGCAGCCGGACGGGCTCGGTCATGAAATAGGCCCGCAGCCCCCGGCCATCCCGGGTGACAAGGCCGGTTAGTTCCCCAACCTGTGCTTCTCCCCGCAGGGGGCAGCGGGCCAGAAATTGCTCCGGCGTGAAGCCGATGGCCTTCATTGCCCCGCGGACGGCGCCCTGCGCCTGTTCGTCCAGCAGGGATAACGTCACTGTAGCGGCGCTGGCCAGCAGCAGCGCCCCCGGGCGCTGGCGCAGGGGCGTATCCGGCGCGGTGTCAAAGGGCAGATAGACCGCCGATACCCCCGGCGCGGCATGGAGCAGGCGCTCGTCTATTTCCACCCGGGTCAGAGCAAGCAGCGTTTCCGGCAACGCGCCGCGCAGATTGGCCGTTTGCGCTGCGGGCCAGGACCGCTCCGCCGCAAGGGTCAGCCAGGGAGCCGCCAGCGCCATGGCGGAGAGCGCCGCCAGCGGCCGGGGAAGCAGCGCCGCTCCCACGGCCATGACCGCAGAATACAGGGGCAGATACCGCCGCCATCTCCGGCATAGGGACAGCCATTCCAGCGCGCATCGCATATGCGTCACCCCCTGGATTTGTCAATCAGGCTGGGATTGAGCATGAATTCCCCGCCCCAGTACAGCCTGCCGCCCAGCTCCTCCAGCATCTCGCCGCCGAAGAAGAAGCGCACGCGCTTGACGCCAAGGGCCTCGCCCAGGGTGTTGACCATGGCGTAGCATGCCTGCTGCTCCCATTCCGCTGCCTGGGTGCCGAGCAGCTCTGCAAAGCGGGCGGACAGATGAATCAGCAGCGTATCGCCCTCAATGGCCAGACCCAGCACATCCGCATCGCCAAGGCCGTCGGGCAGCACGGGCTCCAGCCCCGCGTCCAGCTCCTGCCGGGTAGGGCCCTGCATCAGCGCAAGCAGCAGCGCCCGGGGATGCCGCGCCTGCTGGCAGGGCATGGAACGCCGCACCCCCGACAAGCGTTCGCCGGAGGCAAAGTACAGCGTGGTTTGTTCCATGGGGAAGGCGGAAAAGTGATGGCGCTGCATCAGCCCGCCCTGGAAAATCAGGTTGCCGTGCACCGCGCTGTACAGGCTGGTTACGGGCGTGTCGCCCACATACGCCCGCACCGAGGACACGGAGGGAATGAAGGTCGTCAGGGTATAGGTCATGGCGGCCATCAGGCAGGCCATGTCGATTCCGGCAGCCTTGAGGGATTCCTGCAGCCCCACATGAAAATAGAGGTTCACCATGCGCCCGCCGTCGTCCAGCTCGGTCACCCGGGGACGGGCGGACATGAGCTGCGGCAGGGCGGACATATCGCAGGCGCCGGTCAGATACTGCGCTCCGGCAAGCAGCGCGTCCATCAGCGCCCCGGCCTGCTGGTCGGGAGACTGCCCGGCAAAGGACAGCGTGCGGGTTTCCGCGCCGATGCCCGCGCCACCCTCCAATGGGAAATACAGCGTTGCCACCGAGGAAAGCGGCGTATCGGCAGGATTTTCGCCCAGTGGCGTGCGGCGGGCCTCCAGCTGCTCCCACAAAACGGGCAGCTCCTCGCCGGGGCGGCCTGTCTGGCTGCCCAGGGGGAGAATGTCGGTGATGTCCATGCCCACGGCCTGATCGGCCACCAGGACATTGACGTAATGCACGCCGTCCAGCTCGCACAGCGTTGCGGCCAGGGCCATGCAGACGCCGTAAAAATCCTGGCGGGAAAGCTGCAGCGCCGACGCGCCCAGATTGACCGTGCATACGCTGCCGCAAACCTCCACGGGGCTGTTGCCGTACAGGCTCAGGGAAACCCCGCCGTACAGGACGGGCGCGCCGCCTTTGCCCGGCTGGGTCAGCAGCGCCCGCACCACGCTTTCCGCGTCGTGCCGTCCGCTGTTGAGCTGCAGGGACACATATTCGGTCACCAGCCTTTGCCTGTCCGCGCTGGGGAGATACAGCGCCACCGTGCGGGTGTGATTCAGGCCCGTGTCGCCCACCGGCGGCTCATAGTCGCCGGCAGCGGGGGGCAGCGTTTGAGCCGGAAGGGCGGAGGCCTCCAGCGTCCGGCTGCAGCCCGAGGTCATTCCCAGCAGGCTCAGGCACAATAGCAGGCAGATCAGCCGTTTCTTCATGGCGCGTCATTCCTCCATCCAGCCGGTCAGCATGGTTACCGTAGCCCGCCACAGCCCGTCTTCCCGGCACAGGCGTACGACGCGGCCCTCCTGCTGCAGTTCCCGTCCCTCTTCCAGCACCGAGGCCGAAAGGGTCAGCGTGGCGCGGCTGTCATTCACGCCGCCGCCCTCCACAGAAAAGTCCGTCAGCATAGGCAGGTTTTCCATGGCTGTCACAAAATCGCGGTAGCTGATCCGCTCCGTGCCTGTGGCGGGATCGCGCCTGGCGATATACCGGTACAGGCGCTGCCAGTCCCTGCTCTGCCACAGGGAGAGCATCACCCGGGCCGTGTTCAGCGGTGAAAGCAGCAGCAATTCATCCCTCGTCATGGGGCCGACCAGTTCGGAGGCTTCAGCGTCCTCCAGGAAATACCTTGCCTGCAGCCGCAAGCTGGCGCCGCCGGATTCCTCCTGCTCCACCAGAATCTGCACCTGATCCACCTCGCAGTTTTCGGTCACGGTGGCCACCAGGCTCTGCATGCACAGCCTGCGGCGCAGCTTCTGCTCTGAATCGGATATACCCGCGTCGTCCGGGTAGCCGTCCATGATCTCCCGGCTGAGGGTCACAAACAGTGTGCGCCCACGGCTGACCGTGGACAGCACCCGGGTGCCCGGAGGAAACAGGGCCGTGAGGTCGGAGGAATGGGAGCCCGGGCCGGAGATCAGCTCGGTGAGCAGCGACAGCTCGAAGGGCTTGCTGGGAGAATGGGTCACCTGCCGGGTTTCCGATGCAAGGTACGGCTCGTCCATATAGCGGAAGTACAGCACGGCGGTTTCCTTCACCGCCAGAGAGGCAGGAGCCTGGGCCTCGGGCAGGGCGGGATTCGTGCCGGGCACCAGAGTGGCAGTTTCCCTTTCCAGCGGCAGGGACAGGGTGGCGCAGCCTGTCAGGCACAGGCACACAAGCAGCAGGCAGGGCAGCAGCTTTTTCATCAGGCGCTCTCCTTTCCGTCCATGGGCAGGCGCACGGTGAAGGTGGAGCCCTTGCCCGGCGCGCTGTCCACGGACACCGTGCCGTGGTGCAGCGTCACCAGCTGGCGCACGATGCTCAGCCCCAGGCCCGTGCCGCCGGTTTCCCGGGAGCGGGCCTTGTCCACCCGGTAGAAGCGGTCGAAAATATGGGCCTGATCCTCCTTGGGAATGCCCACGCCGTTATCCTGCACGGTAAGCACCGCAAAGCGGCCCTCCACCGTCAGCGTAACAGTCACGCTGCCGCCGTCCGGGGTATACTTGAGCCCGTTTTCCGTCAGATTGTAGATGACCTGGCCCAGCTTGGAGCGGTCGGCCATGAGGCGGCAGCCGTCCACCACCCGGCAGGTCAGAGTTTGCCCGCGCTTTTCAGCGGCAGGCTGTAGCAGGCGCAGGGTTTCCTCCGTCAGCTCGGAAAGGTTCACCGCCTCGGGATGCAGCTCCATCTGGCGGCTGTCCATCTGGGTCAGGGTGAGCAGGTCGGTGATGATGCCGGTTAACCGGTCGATTTCATGATCCATGTCCTGCATGAACTCCGCCCGAAGCTCGGAAGGCATATCGGGCTGATAGATCAGGCTTTCCAGAAGGATTTTCATGGTGGCCAGGGGGGTTTTCAATTCATGGGAGGCGTTGGAGACAAACTGGTTGCGGCTGCGGTCGAGGCTTTCCAGCTGCTCAGCCATGGCATTGTAGCTTTCAGCCAGGTGACGCATTTCGCCCGATCCACGCACCTTCACACGGACGGACAGGTCGCCCTTGCCCATCTTTTCAATGGTGCGGGTCAGGGCGGAAATGGGCTTGGTAATCACCCGGCTGAAGATGGACGCCGCCAGCAACGCCGCCGCCGCCACGCCCACAAACACGCTCAGCAGCTGCCTTTGCACGGCGCTGAGGCTCTGCATCATCTCCTGCACCGGAGAAACAAACAAAAGCGCGCCCAGCCGCCCTCTTGTGCCAATGAGGCTGGAGGCGCAGTAGGCCACGTATTCGTCCTCGGCAGTGCCTGTCAGGGAGCTTTCCCCGCCGGAAAGGCGGTGAATGCCATAGGCGCTGCTCTGCCCGCCGGTCAGGATGGCCAGCACCTCAGGTAGCTCCAGGCGCATGCCGCACAGCTTGCCGAAGCTGTCAAACTGCACCTTGCCGTCCTCGTCCACAATCATCAGCCGGCCGCCCATCTGCCCGCCCTCCTCCACCAGCGCGTCCTGCAGGGCGTCAGTTTTGGCGGATTGAAAAAGCGGCGCAAGCGTCGTTGCCAGCTTTTCCACGGAAAGGCTGTCCTGACGGATGCGCTGCTCATACAGATAGTCGCTGACAAGATTGGTCAGAGAGGAGGCCATCATGGCGAAGGATACGCCCACAATCAGCAGAAAGGCCAGCATGATCTTCCACTGGATGCTGGTGAAGGGCAGGCGCTTAGTCCTTGTCGGTGAAATAGTAACCAACTCCCCATTTGGTGAAGATGAACTCCGGCTGGGAGGTGTTGCGCTCGATCTTCTCCCTCAGGCGGCGGATGTGCACGTCCACGGTGCGGGCGTCGCCGGTGTAGTCGTATTTCCACACGGTTTCCAGCATCTGCTCCCGGCTGAACACCTTTCCCCGGTTGTTGATGAACAGCTGCAAAAGGTCAAACTCCTTGGCCGTCAGCCGCACGTCCTTGCCGGCCAGGGTCACCGTGCGCTTGACCAGGTTGACCTCCATGTCCCGCACGCGAATGATCTTCTTTTCCTCCACGGGCTGCAGGGCCCCCGCGCGGCGCAGGATGGTCTTGATGCGGGCCTTGACCTCCAGAATATTGAAGGGCTTGGTCATGTAATCGTCCGCGCCGTATTCCAGGCCGAGGATCTTGTCCATATCCTCGCCCTTGGCGGTGAGCATGATGATGGGCACGTTGCTGTGCTCGCGGATGCGCTGGCAAACAGCGATGCCGTCCAGCTTGGGCAGCATCACGTCCAGCAGAATCATGTCGTAGGGCTGGGCAAAGAACTTGGCCAGCGCCTCCTCGCCGTCCATGGCGCTGTCGGTCTCATAGCCCTCCTGTTCGAGGGTATACTTCAGGCCCTTGAGAATCAACGGCTCATCGTCCACCAGCAGAATGCGCTTTCCCATCGCTCTTGAACACCCTTCCCGGCCAAATGTGAGGATACTATGATAATTGTACGATGAATTATGAAAAAAATCAAGTAGAAATGCAATTATTTCGTCACAAATCCATGGTGAAAGCCCTGTGCGGCGCGGATGACAAGGAAGCAGGCTGCCCACAGCATGCAGACATCGTGGCAGAGCATGAACAGGTACAGCTGCTTGTTTGTATCGGCATAGCCGTTGCCCAGGAAGGGCAGCGGATACTGCAGGATACCGGTGAGCAGCACCGCCAGGAACAATAGCGTCATCAGCCGGGAGCGCCCGTCCCCTGCGCGGCGCAGGCGCAGCGCACAGACCGCCAGCATCCCCCCGTAGAGCAGCACATACTGCCGGAAGTGCCGGGGCGTGACATGGGGCCGCAGCTTCGCCCACAGGCCAAAGCGGGTGTGATCGATATGCGCCGCTTCCGCTTCCCCGACAAAATGATGCAGGGCGATGGCCGGCTCCACCGCCTGCTGGGCGGTGATTTCCAGCGCCTCCAGCAGGTAGGCCGGGTGGGTGATATAGTATTTCAGCAGGCCGAGGGTGCTGATCCGGCTGTCGATCATCTCCCGGCCCCTGTCCGTATAGGGCGGCGCCACCATATCGCTGGGGTCGCTGTAGCCGTTTTTGCCCACATCGGCGGCCAGAACGGGATCCAGCCCCATGTCCTCCAGCATGGCTTCAGGATCGTCCGTGAGGGTCAGGATGCCGTCAAACAGCGCGGAGAACAGCGTGGCGCTTTCGTTCAGAGCATTGTTCCACAGGTACAGATGCAGGCAGCACAGCCCGGCACACAGCGTCTGTACCGCAAGAAGCACCGCGCACAGCCGCGTCAGCAGGCGATGCGGGTTCATTTGCCGCAGGGCGCGCACAGCCAGCACAGCCAGCAGAGCCGTCCACAGGGGCCAGGCCAGCGTGGCCTGCGGCTTGCCGCAGCACAGCAGATACGTAGCCGCGCCGCAGGGAAGCAGCCACAGCGCCTGCGCCGCCGGACTCCTTGCCGATACGGCTGTCAGAAAGCAGCCCAGGGTCAGCAGCAGACCCACATAGAGCATGGCTTCGCCGTACAGGCTGTTCAGCCAGGCCAGGTGCATGCTGCCAAGAAGCATCACCGCGCCCGGCAGCATGAGCAGAACCCCCCTCAAGCGCCACCGTATCAGGGCAAATCTCGTCAGCAGAAACACCGCGACGAGCAGCATGCCCATGTAAACCAGCGCCAGCGCCGCGGTGGACAGGGGCGTTTCCGCCGTGTCGGAGAAAAGGTTGGTGATGAGGCGCACAAGGCTCACCGGCCACACCGCGCTGAAGGAGGCCTGGACGGGGGTCAGCTGGCTCCAGTCCATTTCCCGCCACAGCCAGCGCTCGTTGACCTCGTGGAAATAGGGCCATGCGCTGCCGGAAAGCCGCTGCGTGCCGTCCACCCCCATGCGGGCGGCAATGCGGTGGAAGTCGCCGTTATCCGCCGCGCCCAGGCGGGGCGGGGCAAACACCACGGCCAGCAGGATCGCTGCCGCGCAGGCGGTGAAGCCCAGCGCCCAGGCCCAGGGCCTGCGCAGGGCAGGGCGGTCTTTCCGGTTCAGCTCAGACATCTTTCGTACCTCCGTTCAGGGGCTGAATGGCTCGATCCTATGGATGGATTCCCGGCCTGTCAGGGGACGGGGGGTATTTCTGCCGGGCGGGGAAGGCGGAATCCGCGGCAATCTGCCCCTTTGCGATGGCAATCTGCCGGGGCGCGCGGCGGGCCACGGCGGGGTCGTGGGTAATCAGCACCACCGTGCGGCCCTCCCGGTGGAGCTCCTCCAGCAGGCGCAGCACGTCGGCGGTGGACTGGGCGTCCAGGTTGCCGGTGGGCTCGTCAGCCAGCAGCACGGCGGGGTTGCGGGCCAGGGCCCGGGCCACGGCCACCCGCTGCTGCTGCCCGCCGGAAAGCTGCGCCGGGGTGTGCCGCAGCCGCTCCCCCAGACCCACCTGCTCCAGCAGGCGCCGGGCGGTATCCATGCGCCTTTTCAGCGGTGTTCCGCACAGAAGCAGCGGCAGGGCCACGTTTTCCTCCGCAGTCAGCCGGGGCAGCAGCTGGAAGCCCTGGAACACAAAGCCGATCTCCTCCCCGCGTACCCGGGCCAGAGCCTCCGGCGTCAGGCGGGACACATCCTGCCCGTTGAGCAGGTAGCGTCCGGAGGTGGGCGCGTCCAGGCAGCCCAGCAGGTGCATCAGCGTGCTTTTGCCGCTGCCGCTGGGGCCGATGATGGCGGCGTATTCCCCCGGGGCGATGTGCAGGCTCACATGGTTCAGGGCGCAGACGGTCTTGCCCTTCATGGTGTAGGTTTTGGTCAGGCCTTCGGTGCGGATCATGCCATGCCTCCGGATGAAAGAATCTCCGGCTGTATTGTAGCCGGAAGACTGCGAAAGCGCGCATGCGATTTTCTGGAAAGCGTCAGGCAATGCGGGCAAAATACCGCTTGAGGTTTTCCCCGGCAATGCCCGCGATGGCCGCGTCGTCATAGCCCAGGCGGCGCAATTCGTCCAGCAGATTCGGAATGTCGGCGGGGTGGCGCACGTTGTCCGGGGTGGTTTCGATGCCGTCAAAGTCGGAGCCGAAGCCCACGATCTCCGCGCCGCCCAGCTGGCAGATGTGGTCGATGTGCCGGGCGACGAGGGCTGCGTCGGCCTTGCCGTTTTCGGACAGGAAGTACGGGTAGAAGTTCACGCCCACAAAGCCGCCCTCGCGGATCATCAGGCGCAGCTGCTCGTCGGTCAGGTTGCGGAAGTGGTCGCACAGCGCCCGGCAGCAGCTGTGGGAGGCCATGGGCGGCCTGTCCGTTTTGGCGAACAGGTCGTAGAAGCCCGTCTCGTTCAGGTGGGACACGTCCACCGCCATGCCCACGCGCTGCATTTCCCGCGCCACCTGCAAGCCGTAGTCCGTCAGCCCGCGCCTGTCGCCGGACTTGGCCGGATAGCCCAGGGCGTTCTCATTGTTCCACAGAAGCGCGGCCATGCGCACGCCCTTGTCCCGGTAAAGCTGTACCGTGTGCAGTCCGGGCTCGAACACCTCGCCCCCCTCCACGGACAGCATGAAGCACTGTTCACCGTCCCTGGCATCGGCGGGGTCGGTCACCTGCCGCAGCCCCGCGGCAATCAGCCCCGGCACCTGGGAAAGCTCCGAGCGGACAATGCCCGCCACATCGCCCTTGTTGCCCTTGCCGCCGGTCCACAGGGCGAACACCTGCAGCGTCACGCCGCCCTGGCGCAGCCGCTCGGGAGTAATCATCAGCCGGTCAGCCGGGGCATGCTGCACGCCCATGGCGTAGAGGGTGTCGGAGTGGGTGTCGGCAATGTACATGGGAAACGCCTTCTTTCATCAAAATAGAGAAAGTATCTTACAGCTCCTGGCCGTTTTCAATGGCAGTGAGCATGTCCACCCGGCGCTGGTGCCGCCCGCCCTCAAACTCGGCGGTCAGCCAGTGGGTGGCGATCATCTTCGCCAAATCGACGCCCACCACCCGGGCGCCCATGGTGAGAATATTGCTGTTGTTGTGCCGCTTGGACAATTCGGCGCTGTACACGTCGGAGCAGGTGCACACGCGGATGCCCTTCACCTTGCTGGCGGCAATGCCAATGCCGATGCCCGTGCCGCAGATGAGGATGCCCCGGTCGCATTCGCCGTCCGCCACAGCCCTGGCAGCGCGATAGCCGTAGATGGGATAGTCGCAGCTTGCGTGCTCATTGGTGCCAAAGTCCTTGTAGGTCAGGTTCATGCTGTCCAAAAGCTTCATGATTTCCTGCTTCAGTTCGATGCCGGTATGGTCACAGGCCAGTGCGATCATTGGGAAAAGCGCCTCCTTGATGATGATACGAATAATATACGCGAAAAACCTTACAACTCCTGCCGACCTATGGTATAATAGCCCGAAGAAACCTTCCTGAGGAGGCATGCCCATGCCGGAACACCATTGCTCCCTGTGCCATATCGAGATTGACGGCCTGTCCGTTTCGCGGGGCGGACAGACGCTGCTTCATGACGTGTCCATGCACATCCACTGCGGACAGCTGACTGTGCTCATCGGGCAGAACGGCGCGGGCAAGACCACCCTCATCCGCGCGCTGCTGGGCGAATTGCCCCACGGGGGCGTCATCCGCCATGTGGACGACCATGGGCGGGATATTCCCCACCTGCGCACGGGCTATGTACCCCAGCACCTGCTCTTTGACCGGGAAATGCCCGTGACGGTGGAGGATTTCCTGGCGGCGGCCTTCACAAGGCGGCCGGTGTGGACAGGCGTTTCCCGCAAAACCCGCGCCCGGGTGCGGGAGGCGCTGATGGCGGTGGAGGCAGCCGACCTGGCCCAGCGTCCCCTGGGGCGCTGCTCCGGGGGTGAAATCCAGCGGGTGCTGCTGGCCCTCGCACTGAACCCCGCCCCCGACCTGCTGGTGCTGGACGAGCCTGTGTCCGGCGTGGACCAAAATGGGTTGAAGATGTTTCTGGACACAGTGCTTCGCCTGAAGGAGACCCATCATCTGGCCATTCTGCTGGTCAGCCACGACCTGCGCCTGGTGCGGGAATATGCCGACCATGTGGTGCTGCTGGACAAGACAGTTTTGTGCCAGGGCGCGGCGGAAGCGGTATTTGCCACGCCGGCGTTTGACGCGGTGTTCGGCCAGGGGAGGGAGGACAAATGATGCAGACCATCTATGCCGTCATGGACGCGCTGCTGCCCCTGGAGGCGCTGGAATTCTCCTTTATGAAAAACGCGCTGCTGGCCATCCTGCTGCTCACGCCCCTGCTGGGGCTGCTGGGCACCATGGCGGTCAATCAGCAGATGGCTTTCTTTTCCGATGCGCTGGGCCACAGCGCCCTGACAGGCATCGGTCTTGGCATTGTACTGGGGGTAAGCAGCGACCTTGTCAGCATGCTGGTGTTCGGCGTGGTGTGGGCCATCCTCATCTGCCGCATCAGGCAGACGGGCTCCGCTTCCACCGATACCATCATCAGCGTGTTTTCCTCCACCTCCATCGCCGCGGGACTGCTGATTCTCTCCCGGGGCGGCGGGTTTGCCAAGTATTCCTCCCTGCTCATCGGCGACGTGCTGGCCGTGACGCCCTCCGACCTGGGGCTGCTCCTTTGCGCGCTGGTCATCGGGATTGTCCTGTGGGTGGTCATGTACAACAGTCTCCTGCTGTCGAGCATCAATGCCTCCCTGGCCCGCAGCCGCGGCGTGCGCACCCGCCTGACAGAATGCGCCTTCGTGGTGCTGGTGGCCGTGGCGGTGATGCTGGCCATCAAGTGGGTGGGTGTTCTGCTCATCAACGCCATGCTGATTCTCCCCGCCGCCGCCGGGCGCAACCTGGCCAGAAACAGCCGCCAGCACGCGCTGTGGAGCGTTATCATTGCGCTGGTGTGCGGCGTGGCGGGGCTGCTGAGCGCCTATGCCTGGGACACCTCCGCCGGCGCGGCCATTGTGCTGTACGCGGCGGCGTGCTACGGAATTTCCCTGGGGGCCCGGCATCTGATGGGCCGCTGACGGGAAGAATGCCCCGCGGTGGTTCGTTTTCTATCATGCAAGATACTGGAAGGAGGCATGCCCCATGGACCGCATTCTGCTGCTGATGGCCGCCCCCGACTATGCCGCGGCGGATATGTCGCTGCGCAGCGCCCGGGACAGCGCCGCCGCTCCGGAGCGCATCTCCTATGGGCTGTCCCTGCAGGAGGAGCCGGACGAGACCGACTGCGCCGCCATGCGCGCGCTGGGCTCGGTGCAGTTTCTCTGCCCGGGGGGCGACTCGTGGTCGGATGTGGAAGAGCTGTGGCAGGGCGAGGGCTATGTGCTGATTGCAGGGCCCGGAACCGCCTTCACCCGTCACTGGGACATGCAGCTGCTCCGCGCCCTGCGCCAGTGCCGCCGGGACAGCCTGTTCAGCGCGGTGCTGACGGGCTATCTGCCCCGCCCGCAGGATCCGGTGGACGCGGTATGCCCCGTGGCGGCGGACCGCTTTGAGGAGGACGGCAGCGTGTGCTTCCACCGGGGCACGCCCCTGCGCTATGCCGAAAGGCCGCTGCGCAGCGCCTTCATCCACCCGGACTTCTGCTTTGCCCCGGCAGGCTTCTTCCGGGAAATGCTGGAGGAGGACGGCCCGCTGTTCCTCGCCGCCTTCCGCCGCAAGTGGGAGATATACACCCTCCATCGCCCCCTGCTCCATGCCCTGTACGACATGCCCGTTCCCCCCTGCCCGCCCTTTCTGGCAGAGGAGGGCGCGGTGCCCGGGCTCAGCCGCTTTGAGAAGCGCTTCAGCCTGCGCTTTGCCACCCGCCAATTGTCCGCCATGGCGCGGCAGGGCGTGTTCACCGCCGATCTGACCTTCCCCGTGCATGTGCCCTATGCGGTGCGCGCCCAGGAGGCCCTGCGGGAGGTGATGGGCGCGCGGCGCAAGTCCTCCCCCCTGTGCGTCACGGCTTTCCTGTCCCTGCCCCTGCCCGGAGCCAATCTGCGGGAGCAATATCTGTGCTGGTTCGGGTATCTGTCGGGGCTGAAAAATCTGCCGCTGCTCTGCTATGGCGACGGGGAAACCACCCGGCTCATCGTTCCCCGCCACCCCAACGTGCTGGAATACAAGCGGCGCTACGGCCTGCCCATCGAGGGCGACATTCCCCCGGAGGAGGCCATGAACTTCATCCGCCTGTGCAAGCCCTTCATCCTGGCCCAGAGCCGGGAGAAATTCCTGCACCACAGCCACTATGTCTGGGTGGACTTCGGCTATCTGCGCTACCCGGTCTACGAACGCGCCGCCATCGAGTGGGACAACCTGTGCGGCGACGAAATCACCCTGGCCATGGTGGACGGCGAGCCGGATCTGTCCATGCTGGTGGTGCCGGACAGGCTGGTGCTGACGCTGTGCCGGGAGATTGCCGCCCTGTGCACCTCCATCAGGAGCGCCGGGCAGCCCCTGCCCCTGGAAGCCGAATTATGGCGCACCCTGATGGCCGAGCATCCGGACTGGTTCCGCACGGTGGCCCTGCCCGGCCCGCGGGAATTGCTGACCCTGACCATGATGAGCCGGGAGGAGGAAGCCCATGTGTACGCCTAAGCCCGCGTCGGCCTCGCTGACCAGCCATGTGCAGATCCTGATGCCCACCGACCTGAACGGCTACGGCCGCCTGTTCGGTGGGCGGCTGATGGAGTGGATCGACGTGGTTGCCGGGGTGACGGCCCGGCGGCACTCCGGGTGCGAGGTAACCACCGCCGCGGTGGACAGCCTGGAATTCCATGCCCCGGCCCATGTGAACGACACCATTGTCCTGGAGGGCCGGGTCACCTGCACCGGCCGCACCAGCATGGAGGTGCGGGTGGACACCTTTGTGGAATCCCTGAACGGGGAAAGGAAGCGGGTCAACCGGGCCTATCTGGTGATGGTCGCCCTGGACGCGGAAACCCATCAGCCCGCGCCGGTGCCGCCCCTGCTGGTGGAAAGCGGTGAGGAGCGCGCCGAATGGGAGGCAGGCATCCGCAGGCGGGCGCTTCGCAGTCAGCGGCGCAGAGAGAACCTATAATACTGTGCTGCATTATACTATGCTGCATTAATTTTGTTTCTAAAACATCTCTTTGGTATGTGGCAAAAGGATTTCGCCTCTGCGGAGGCGAGCAGAGGGCTTTGCGGTCATTGTCGCTCCGCATCCTTATCATCGTTTAGAACAAGAATAGTATAAGAAAAACCCGGGCCGTCCTTCCGCATGAAGGACGGCCCCTGTGCCATTCGCTTTATTCAATTTCCACCGTGCGGAGCAGCCTGCCCTCGGGGGTGGTGATGAGGCGTACGCCGCAGGGAGACTCCTGCAGCAGCACTTCGTCCACCAGTACCCTGGCGCTTGCCCCGGTGCTTTCCACGCGGTACGCATGCCCGTCCCAAGTCTGCTCATAGACATAGGGCGCGGGGGCCGAGGCCAGGGAGAACCAGATTTCCCCCATCCGCTGATCCACGCCCCAGAGGTGGGCCATGTATTCCAGCACGGCCAGGATGGTCGGGCCATAGGCGTCCTGCACGGGCTCGTCTGAGCCTGCGGGGATGACCTCGTGGGTGGCCATGGACACACGGCTGGGCTCGCCGGTGAAGGGATCGAACTGCTGGGTGTAGATATACCCGCCGCGGATGATCACATCCATCAGCGTGCGGCCCAGCCGTGTCACCAGCTTTTCATAGCCATAGCGCTCCAGCGCCAGGATCGCCCGCTGGTAGGTCAGTCCCTCGCTCTGGCCGCTCCAGTTGTTCTCCGGCCTGTTGCGGAACAGCGGATCGTTCACCGCCACCGAGGGCAGCGGGCAGGGCGTCATGAATTCCTCCGGGTTCAGCAGATGCTCCCGCACAAAGCGGTCCGCCATCTCCTGAGAGAAGGAGCCCCAGTACATGCAACGCAGGTTGTTGTGGACAAGGGTGGGCATTTCCCGGCCGAACCTGTCCCGGTCAAAGCACGCGCCGCGCCGCTCGTTCCACAGGTGCTTTTTCAGCGCGTCCGCCACCTGCCGGGCCTTCTCCCGCCAGGCGTCCTCCTGCCCGTCGCCAAGCAGGCGGCTGATCTGGGCAAGAGTGTCCCTGCAGGCATAGGAAAAGGACATGAAGTCCATGGACGCCATGGGCACCACGCTGCAGCCGGCAGGCGGGGTATCCTCCGTGCAGTACACCGGCGCATCGCCATAGCGCAGGGCGTTGTCCTCACCGGTGTCGTACACACACCAGCTTTCCAGGCAGCCGTCACCGTTGGAATCCCGCACCCGCCACAGGTAGGCGTCGAAGGCCTCCAGGGTGCTCAAGATAGTTCCCGTCCAGCTTCGCCCAGTAATACATATTCAGCGCGTGCCAGGGGAAGCAGAAGCCCTGGAACTTGTTGAACTGCGGCTCGACGCTGCCGTCCGGCATGCACTGGATAGAGCCGGGCAGCCGCCCGTCCGCCCGCTGGGCGCGCATGAACAGCAGCTGGTTGTTCAGCGCGGCGGTCATGTGGCGCTTGGCGTACATTTCGCCGCCCATGGGCTGGGTTTCCAGCCAGATTTTTTCATATCCGCCGCCCTCCACCAGCACCTGATCAGCACCAAACCAGGCCAGGTTCAGCCGGGCCTTTTCCTCGGCGGTGTCAAACAGCCGCTGCAGGGCAGCATCGTCCGTGCGGAAGCTTACGCCTGTATCTGGAAGCATAACGATTCTCCTTCTGTCTTGCTGTGCCCATGATACGATACCTCCCCGCCCCTGTCAAGGGGGCTGAAAACAAATGCACAGCCAAGGCAGGACAATGCGCGGTACACTGCGAATGTTTATATTGATACGCCGTTTCCGCGGCACATGGCACGGGGGAGGAAATTACATGATCAGCATCAAAAGCCTGTGGATGGACTATGAGGAGCAGCTCACGGGCATAGAGGATATGCCGCTTTTCGGCTGGGTGCTGGAAAGCGACGGGCAGAATATATGCCAGACCGCCTATCAGCTGCAGCTGGCCCGGGACGGTGCCTTCACGCAGCCCATATACGACAGCGGCCGGGTGGACGGCGACGAATCGGCCCATGTGGAGGTTGCCGGCGTCACGCTGCGGGCCTGCACGCAGTACGCGGCCCGCGTCCGGGTGTGGACAGCGCAGGAAGAAAGCGCGTGGTCGGCCCCGGCTTTCTTCCTCACCGGCATGGCGAACAGGCCCTGGCGGGGAAAGTTTATCTCAGCGGAAACAGCGGACGACTGGTGCAATTCCAAGGGAACGTACCTCCGCCGGGAAATCCGTCTGGACAGGCCCGTGGAAAGCGCCGTGCTGTGCGCCACGGCCCTGGGGGTGTATCACCTGCATCTGAACGGGCAGAAGGTGGGAGAGGATCAGCTGGCCCCCGGCTGGACGAGCTACCACCACCACCTGTGCTACCAGACCTATGACGTGACTGCCCTTGTGCGGCCCGGGAACAATGTGCTGGGCGCGCATGTGGGCGCCGGCTGGTACAAGGGAACCATGGGCTTTACGCTGGAGCGGAACAACTACGGCGACCACACCGCCTTCCTGGCCGAGCTGACCGTGCGCTATCAGGACGGCACGGAGGACGTGTTTTTCACGGATGAAAGCTGGCTGGGGTGCGATTCCCCGGTAACCTTTGCGGAAATCTACGACGGCGAGTATTACAACGCGAATCTGGAGCAGCCGGGCTGGGACGCGCCGGGCTTTGCTCCCGCACTGGGCGGGGCGCGGCCGGAAGCCGCGGCAAGACCCGTGCCGGAGGGCGCGCTGACACGCGAGGAGAAGGCGGCGCAGCGGGAGACGGCGCGTCAGTACCAGCCTGCGGATCTGCTGTGGCGGCCCGTGCATGTGACGCAGGGCTATCCCGATGCGCTGACCCCGCAGTCCGCGGGCCGCATCGGCATTGCGCAGGAGTTGCCCGTGGCAAGGCTGCTGCGCACCCCCAGGGGAGAAAGCGTGCTGGACTTCGGCCAGAACCTGACGGGCTGGGTGCGCTTCCGCGTCCGGGGGGAAAAGGGTGCGCTGGCGCATCTGCGCTGCTTTGAAACCCTGGACGCCCAGGGCAACGCCTATTTCGACAACCTGCGCTCGGCCAGGGCGGAGATCCGCTACATCTGCCGGGGCGAAGGCGAGGAAGCCTTTATGGAGCATTTTTCCTTCCAGGGCTTCCGCTACGCCAAGCTGGAAAGCTGGCCCTGCGAGGCCCGACCGGAGGACTTCACCGCCTGTGTGGTACATTCCCGGATGCGGGAAACCGGCCATTTTGACTGCTCCAATCCCCTGGTCAACCAGCTGGAGCACAACATCGAGTGGGGGCTGCGGGGCAACTTTCTGGACGTGCCCACCGACTGCCCCCAGCGCGACGAACGCATGGGCTGGACCGGCGACGCGCAGATTTTCTGCCGCACGGCCTGCTATCTGCGGGGAACCTACACCTTCTTCCGCAAGTGGCTGCGGGACGTGGCCATCGACCAGACCCCCGAGGGCGGCGTGCCCCATGTGGTGCCCAATTCCCTGCAGTATCACCCCATCACCGACTGGCTGCTGGGGCAGGGCACGCATTCCGCCTCAGCCTGGGCGGATGTGGCGGTGATCCTCCCCTGGACGCTGTACCTGACCTTCGGTGACAGGCGCATCCTTCGGGAGCAGTTTGACAGCATGCGCCGGTGGATTGACTTCATGCGGGATCACGCCGTGAACGGCATCTACAACTACAAGCTGCAATTTGGCGACTGGGTGGCCCTGGACGCGGAGGAAGGCAGCTACTTCGGCGCAACTCCCAACGACCTGACCTGCACCGCCTACTTTGCCTATTCCACCGCCCTGTTTGTAAAATGCTGCCGGGCCCTTGGCGAAAACGCGCTGGCGGAGGAATACGGGCAGCTCTACCGCCGGGAGGTAGAGGCATTCCGCGCCGCTTTCCTGGATGAGCATGGCGTGATGCGCGTGCAGACGCAGACGGCGCACATCCTGGCGCTGCACTTCGGCCTTGTACCCGAGGAGGGCGTGGCCGGCACGGTGGCTGGTCTCAAGCGCCTGCTGGACAAAACCGGCGGCCACCTGGTCACCGGCTTTGTGGGCACGCCCTACTTCTGCCTGGCCCTGAGCGAGCACGGCTGCAAGGACGACGCCTATGCCCTGCTGCTCAAGGAGGACTTCCCCTCCTGGCTGTATCAGGTGAAGCAGGGCGCCACCACCGTCTGGGAGCACTGGGAC
Organism: uncultured Clostridia bacterium; assembly: GCA_945877525.1. GTDB lineage: Bacteria > Bacillota > Clostridia > Christensenellales > Aristaeellaceae > UBA11524. The sequence continues at coordinate 21,291 of CAMDVP010000012.1, forward strand.
GGCCTCAAGCCCGACGGCACCATGTGGAGCCCGGACATGAACTCCTTCAACCATTATGCCTACGGCGCCATCGGCGAATGGCTGTACCGCGTCGTTGCGGGCCTGGAAATCGACGAGGATCAGCCCGGCTATCGCCTGGCGGTGATTTCCCCCGTGACCGGCGGCGGGCTGACCCACGCCCGCGGCAGCTACGACAGCGTATACGGTCCCGTTTCCTCCGCCTGGGAGAAGCAGGGTAATACCGTGACCCTGACGGCGGAAATCCCCGTCAACGCCCGGGGCCTGATCCGCCTGGAATGCGGCGCGGAAGCTCCCGCGGGCAACGTGCCCTTTGAGCAGGACGGACAGGGCCGCTGGACGGCCCGGGTGGGCTCCGGCCGCTGGACGGTTTCCTATACCATCAACTGAGCCGGAAGGAAGAAAGCCCATGTCCACCATCAATGACCGCGCGCTGCTGGAGCAGTTCATCCAGTCCCACGCCGAGTCCATGCTCAAGCAGCCCCGCAGCTTCATTCACTATCCCTTCATCGACCCCGGCTCCGTCTATGACGGCAACGTGTGGGACTGGGACACCTTTTGGTCGGTGTACGGGCTGTTCAGCGTGTCCGACCTGTTCCCGGAGGAGCTGAACCGGCGCATCCTCCTGCACGCGGAGGGCAACGTGCGCAATTTCATCGACCACCAGCAGCCCGACGGATACATTCCCATGATGATCGAGGTAGCCCAGTGGCCCAAGCCCTACCTGGTCATGAAGCACCGGGAGGGCGTTCGCATGAACATGCACAAGCCTTTCCTGGCCGGGCAGATTGCGCTCATCTCCCGCAAAAAGGGCGACTGGGAATGGGCGCGTCCGTTTGTCGAGCCCCTGGAGCGTTACTTCGCTTATTACCAGACCTATTTCAACGAGCGCTGCGGACTGTATGTGTGGCATGACGACATCATGATCGGCATGGACAACGACCCCGCCAGCTTCGGCCGGCCCCAGGACTCCACAGCAAACATCTTTCTCAACAGCTTCATGGTCATGGAGCTGCAGGCCATGGCCGACCTGCTCATTGCCCTGCAGCTGCCCGCCGACGCCTTTCTTTCGCGGCGCGCGGCGCTGATTGACGCTATCCAGCGCGAGTGCTGGGATCGGCGCGATCAGTTCTTCTACTCGGTGGATGTGGACGTTCGCACCCGGAAATTCGACTGGTTCCATCAGGGGCTGGGGGTATTCTGGAACACGCTGCCCATCAAAATCCGGGTCTGGTCAGGCTTCCTGCCGATGCTGGCGGGCTTTGCCACCGGGGAGCAGGCCGCGGCCCTGGCCCGCCATGCGGAGGACGGGGCCACCTTCCGCAGCCCCTACGGCATCTGCACCCTGGCCAGGGACGAGCGCATGTTTGACCTGTCCGCCACCAATAATCCCTCCAACTGGCTGGGGCCCATCTGGCTGGTGGCCAACTACGCCGTGTTCCGCGGCCTGATGAACTACGGCTATCGCAAGGAGGCCCACCGCATTGCCGAGGGCTCGCTGAAGCTGCTGGCGGACGACCTGCGGGAAACAGGCTGCCTGCATGAGTATTACAGTTCCCTGGACGGCAAGCCCGTGATGAACGGCGGTTTTATCAACTGGAACATTCTGGTGCTGACCATGCTGCGGGAACTGGATGCGGAGGCCTGAACGCAAAAGACCCCGCCATGATGCGGGGAACAGGATAAAACAACATATGAAAGGCGCCGGATCTCCGGCGCCTTTTATCTTTCTCTTTGTTACAGCAGCTGAATGTTGGCCGCGCGGCAAGCTTCCACCACGTCCTCCGGCCACAGGCTGGCCTGCACCTCGCCCACATGGGCCTTGCGCAGCAGGTATACGCACATGCGGCTCTGCCCGATGCCACCGCCGATGGTGAGCGGCAGTTCCCCGTTCAGCAGAGCCTTTTGGAAGGGCAGCTCCGCCCGCTCCTCGCAGCCTCGAATGGCCAGCTGCCGCCGCAGGGCCTCCGGATCCACGCGAATGCCCATGGAGCTGACCTCCAGGGAAATGTCCAGCAGCGGATCGTAGAGCAGGATGTCGCCGTTGAGCGACCAGTCATCATAGTCCGGGGCGCGGCCGTCGTGAATCTTCCCGCTGCACAGCGCGCCGCCCACCCCCATCAGGAACACCGCGCCGTGCTCCCGCGCGGCCTCGTATTCCCGCTGCTTGGGGGTCAGGTCGGGATAGCGGTCCTCCAGCTCCTGGGTGGACACAAAGGCGATGCTGTCAGGCAGCTCCGGCTTGATGTGGGGATAATGGGCGCAGACAAAGCCTTCGGTTTTGCGCAGGGTGAGATAGATTTTCTTCACAATGTCCCGCAGGGTGGCCTCATTGCGCTCCTCGGGGGTGATGATGCGCTCCCAGTCCCACTGGTCGACAAAGATGGAGTGGATATTGTCCGTCACCTCGTCCCGGCGGATAGCGTTCATGTCGGTGTACAGCCCTTCTCCGGGGCGGAATCCATAGGTTTTGAGGGCCTGGCGCTTCCACTTGGCCAGGGAATGTACAATTTCCGCCGTTTCGCCCGTTTCCAGGATGTCGAAGGAAACGGGACGCTCCACACCGTTAAGGTTGTCGTTCAGGCCGCTCTGGGGCGTGACCATGATGGGCGCGGACACGCGGGTCAGGTTCAGGGCCCGGGCCAGCTCGGTTTCAAAAAAGTCCTTGACCAGCTTGATGGCAATTTCCGTGTCCCGCAAATCCAGCACGGGATTGTAGTTTTTCGGGATGATCAGATTCATTTCGTTCCCTCCGGCACAGGCGTAGAAGTGAGTTCATCCATGGTTTCAGGAATCCAGGGCATCAGAAAGCAGTTGATGTAGAAGGGCTTCTTCTGGCTGGTGGGCACCTTGTAATCCACATAGGACGAGGCCTCGAGGGTGCGCTCCTCCTCCGGCACGACAGAAAGGTTCAGTCCCTTGTCCTGGGCGTTCATATCGTAGTCGTGGATATACATTTTCACCCGATGAGACATGTTGCCCTCCAGGGTGGTGATGCGGTAGCGGCCCTCGCCCAGCTCCTGTACATCATACACCAGGCCCACATGCACGGTTTTGTTAGCGGATTTGCGCACACCGTACACCACCAGAAAGCCCGGCTGGGGCACATTGGTGGAGCGCCCCATGCGCTGGTAGCCCCGCAAAAGCTTTCCCACGCTGGCTTCCTTCACATGGAAGACGCCCTCCACCGGGGCCTCCTCAATCTTCTGCAGCTCGGCCATGGGAATGCCTGCCTCAATCATGCACCAGGTCACATAGCCGCCACACCAGCCAAAGCTGATCCCCTTGCCGCGCCACTCGGTATACTTGTTGCAGTCCTTGAGGGTTTTGCCGGCCAGGGTTTCCCACTCCTGCCAGGCAATGTCCAGCACGCGGCGGATTTCCTCCGGAGGCTGCTGCACATGCCCGCCTATGTCCAGGGGCGGCGGAGTCGGGGTCGTATCCGCCAAAGCGCAGGCGCACAGCATGCAAAGGCAAAGGCAAAGTGCCATGCACCGCATCCATTTCGTCATCAGGCCGTCTCCTTTCGTTGGCAGCGAATATCTTATTATATTATACCCCTATCCCATGAAAAAAGGAAGCCCCGGCTGGTAACACTGTTTCGCTGAAAAACCGATTGCTTTGCTGAATGCAGAGGTTTCGCGCCTGCGGGCGCGACCAAAGGGCTTTCCGATCGCCCTTTGGAAACCTTCGGGGCCGATCCCTTTGTTGCTATGTTTTTAATGCAGCATAGTATAATGCAACACAGTATAGCACTTTCCCTCCCCCGAAAAGGCAAAACCCAGCTTCACTCCATCCAAATGTTTGACGAGAGACCCGAAGGCCCTTCGCAGGAATCCAGGAAGCAGCACCCTTCTATCCGAAGCATGCACCACCCGCCGCCGCAGCGGCCAGCCGCAGGCTCTGCGTCGCGGCGCGCCCGTTGCGCGCCGTGACCCCTGCAAGGGGAAAACCCAAGTTCCAACCTACCCGAATGGGTGTCGAGAGGGCCGAAGGCCCTTCGCAGGAGTCCAGAGGGCAGCGCCCTCTGGTGGGTTTCCAAAGGGCAAAGCCCTTTGGTGGGGTCCAGGGGCAAAGCCCCTGGCGGCGTTTCTTTGGATGAATATTTCTGCGAAACGATTGCAAGATGCGGGAAGATGGTGTATAATAGCGACATTCCAAGAGAGAATGGAGGAGATTTCCCATGAAGCATATTGAGACGATTCAGAAGCCCTGCCTGGCCCAGTCCCTGGTGCACGGCGGCTGCGGCGAGTGCCAGGCCTCCTGCCAGAGCGCCTGCAAGACCAGCTGCACCGTAGCGAACCAGTCCTGCGCCAACAAGGAGAACAACGCCGTGCTGGCCGGGAACGAGGGCAAGGTTCGCCGCACGAGCAAGTAAGCATCCGGCAAGGCACCCCAAAGGGCGTGAGGAAAACTCCGCCCTTTTTTGATGATTCACCCCATGAGGAGGAAACCCATTTGATTCATACCTTTAAGGCCGTGGGCCAGCCCATGATGCTGGACGTCGGCAGCGGCGCGGTGCATGCGCTGGACGAAATGGCCTACGACGTGCTTACTGTGTGGAACGACTGCACCCCTGAGGAAATCAAGGCCCGCCTGAAGGGCAAGTACACCGAGAAGGAGCTGGACGAGGTGATCGGTGAGGTGCGCCAGCTGGAGGAAATCGGCGCGCTGAACGCCCCCGACAACTACGACGATGTGAAACAGCTGCAGGAGCCCGGCGTGGTGAAATCCATGTGCCTGCACGTGGCCCACGACTGCAACCTGCGCTGCAAATACTGCTTCGCCGCCACCGGCGACTTCTGCATGGGCGAGCGCAAGCTGCTGCCCTTCGAGGTCGGCAAAAAGGCCCTGGACTGGCTGGTGGAAAAAAGCGGCAAGCGCGTTCACCTGGAGGTGGACTTCTTCGGCGGCGAGCCGCTGATGAACTTCGAGGTGATGAAGCAGCTTGTGGAATACGGCCGCTCCATCGAGAAGGAAAAGAATAAGAAGTTCAAGTTCACCACCACCACCAACTGCGTGCTGATGAACGACGAGATCATCGATTTCCTTAACCGGGAAATGGGCAACGTAGTCATCTCCATGGACGGCCGCCCCGAGGTGCATGACCGCATGCGCCCCACCGTGAACGGCAAGGGCAGCTATGCCATCATCGCCGAGAAGGCCAAGAAGTTCGCCGCCCTGCGCGGCGACAAGGAGTATTACGTCCGCGGCACCTATACCGGCTATAACAAGGACTTCAGCAAGGACGTGCTGTTCCTGGCCGACGAGGGCTTCGAGCAATTGTCTGTGGAGCCTGTGGTGACCGACCCCGCCTGCGAGTATGCCCTGCACGAAGAGGATCTGCCTCAGCTGCGGGAAGAGTACGAACGCCTGGCCGTGGCCTATATGGATCGCCGGGCCAACGGCAAGTGGTTCAACTTCTTCCACTTCAATGTGGATCTGGCGGGCGGCCCCTGCCTGCGCAAGCGCCTGACCGGCTGCGGCGCGGGCAACGAATATGTGGCCGTGACCCCCGACGGCGATATATACCCCTGCCACCAGTTCGTGGGGCGGGAGGGCTACCGCATGGGCTCCGTACTGGACGGCACCTTCGACAGGAACATCCAGCGCAGGTTTGCCGACAACCATGTGCTGCACAAGGAAAAGTGCCGCGAGTGCTGGGCCAGATTCTACTGCTCCGGTGGCTGCGCGGCCAATGCCGAGGCCTTCCACGGAGATATTTCCCAGCCCTACGACATGGAGTGCCAGCTGGAACGCAAGCGCCTGGAGTGCGCCATGGCCATTTATGCCATCGAGCATGCAAAAAAGGATGAAGCATAACCCATTTATTGCGACAGAAAAGCGCCGCCTCGCAGGAGACGGCGCTTTTGCTTGCCCCGGAGCAGCCGAACCGGCCTTCGGAAACAGGGTTCTTTCCAACAATCATTCTGTTTTACGATTATTTTTTATTGATTTTCAATAAATTCTTCTTGACAAAGGATATGCTCTGTGTTATCCTGTGCGCGAGGTGATAAGCATGAACGAAACCCGTAACGACAGGCAGACAACGCTGATCTTCACCCTTCTGCAGGCGGCGGCCGTGGGAATTGCCCTGGTGGGGCTGGCCCTGGCGGTCCTTTTCGGCTGCATCGGCGTGGTATCGCTCATCGAGAACACTGCCGCAAGGGAACCCGGCTATCTGGCCTTCACCGTGTTGGCCATGCTGGCGGTGGCAGTGGTAACCCTCTGCTCGCTGGCAGCCCTGTATGAGTTTTTCATGATGTGCCGCAGGCTCAAGCAGGGCACAGCCTTCACCGAGCGCAACCGGTGCGCGTTGAACAGGATTGCCCTGCTGTGCGCCGTGAGCGGCGGCGCCATTCTGGCGGCTTTCCTCATGGCGATATGGACATGCCGGCAGTGCGGGGTGGGCGCCTTCATGCTGCTGGTGGCCCTGGCCGGGGCGGCATACCTGTGCGTGGCGCTGGTGGCCTGGGCGCTGGCGGTGCTGGTGAAACGCGCCACCGCCCTGCAGCAGGAA
>CAMDVP010000013.1 GCA_945877525.1 uncultured Clostridia bacterium
GGGCTGGTGTGTGCAGGAGTGCCTTGCAGCCGGTTGGGTTGCAGGTGTGCTGATGCTTGCGCTCTCCGTGGGCATAGGCTTCGGAATACGGGCGTTGACGGTGGAAAAAAAAGCCAAAAAACCCCTGGTGCTTACGCCTCGGGTGAAGCGCCTGTACGCAGTTTCGGCGGTAGTGTACGCGCTTGCGGTATGGATACTGCGGACTCTGCTTGGGAGCTTCTGGATCCTGATTGGCCTGTTCCCCCTGCTGCTGCCCTTGTGGGTGGCGCTGGCAGGGCTGTGCGCCTGGCCCATTGAGAAGCTGATTTCCGAACTGTATTTCCGCGACGCCCAGCGCATGCTGCGTGAGCGTCCTGACCTGATCAAAATCGGCATTACGGGCAGCTATGGCAAGACCAGTGTGAAATTCATCCTCGGCACGCTGCTTTCAGAAAAATATCAGACATTGGTGACCCCCTCCAGCTACAACACGCCCATGGGCGTAACAAAAATCATCCGAACGAAGCTGCAGCCTGCCCACCAGGTTTTTGTAGCGGAAATGGGCGCGCGGCATGTGGGGGACATCAAGGAGATGTGCCGCCTTGTGCATCCAACCTATGGCGTGCTGACCAGCGTTGGCCCCCAGCATCTGGATACCTTCCATACCATCGAACGGATTCAGGCCACCAAGTATGAGCTGATGGACGCGGTGCCGCACGACGGCTGCTGCTTCTTCCCGGACGACGGGGGCATCTGCCGGGAGCTGTATGACAAAACCCGCAAGGAAAGGCGCCTTTGCAGCCTGCGGAAAAGCAGCGATGCCGACGTGTGGGCAGAGCACATCACCGTGTCTTCCGCGGGCAGCGCCTTCATCCTCTGCACTCGGGAGGAAAGCATTGCCTGCGAAACACGGCTGCTTGGCGAGCATAATATTCAGAACATCCTGCTGGCCGCGACTGTCTGCCTGCGCCTTGGGCTGACGCTTCGGCAAATCAGCCGGGGTATTGCAAAGCTGGAGCCGGTGGAACACCGCCTGCAGCTGATTCCCTCGCCCGGAGTGACCATCATCGACGACGCCTTCAACAGCAATCCCCGGGGTGCGGAGGCGGCGCTTAGGATGCTGAAGGATTTTACCGGGCGGCGAATCATCGTCACCCCCGGCATGGTGGAGCTTGGCGGCGACGAAGCGCAGTTCAACCGCGCCTTCGGCTCGCAAATGGCCGGATGCGTGGATGAAGCCATTCTGGTGGGCAGGCGGCATACCCAGCCCATCTGCGAAGGGCTTATGGAGGCGGGCTTCCCGGCGGAGCACATTCACACCGTAGGAAGCCTGGACGAGGCCACGGCGCTTCTTCGCACTATGGGCCGCCCGGGCGATGTGGCCCTGTTTGAAAACGACCTGCCAGACAATTATTCCGAGCAGTAAGGAGGCTCTTTCCGCCATGGGCAAAACACAACTTGGCGTGATCTTCGGCAGCAGAAGCTGCGAGCGCGAGGTGGCCATCATCAGCGCAGTACAGCTGATGAATCATGTGGATTCCGAAAAATACGACGTGATTCCCGTCTACATCAGCGAGCAGGGCGTGTGGTATACGGGCAGCGCGCTGCGGAAAATCGAAACCTTCCGGCATTTCAGCCCTGATGTCCCCGGCGTGGAGCAGGTGGAACTGGATATGACCGCTGGCTCCGGCGCGCTGCTGGCCACAAGGCCGGGAAAGGGCCTTTTTGGCCACCCCAGCCGGGTCATGGTGGCAAGACTTGAAGTGTGTGTGGTGGTAATGCACGGGCTCAACGGCGAGGATGGCACCCTGCAGGGTATGCTGGAGCTGGCCAACCTGCCCTATACCTCCACGGGAGTGGCGGGCAGCGCCATCGGCATGGATAAGATCATGATGAAGCAGTTTTTCCGCGGGGCCGGCTTGCCCGTGCTGCCGGGAGCATGGTTCACCCGCTCCCGCTGGGAGACGGCGCGGGAGCAGGTGCTGGACGAGGCGGAGGCCCAGCTGGGCTATCCTGTTTTCGTGAAGCCGGCGAACCTGGGCTCCTCCATCGGCGTGAGTCGCGCAGACGATCGGGAAGGCCTGGCGGATTCCCTCGACCTGGCCTTTGACTATGATCGCCGGGTACTGGTGGAAAAAGGGCTTGACAGACCCATCGAACTGAACTGCTCGGTGCTGGGCTATGACAATGAGGTAGAGGCTTCGCCCATTGAGATGCCCATCTCCGCCGAAAAATTCCTGGATTTCAAGGAAAAGTACCTGGCCTCCGGCGGCAGCAAAGGCATGGCCAGCCTGCACCGCGTGCTGCCTGCGCCCATTCCGGATGAATTGCGTGACGAGATTCAGCAGCTGTCCTGCGACATTTTCCGTATGCTGGACTGCAAGGGCGTGGTGCGCATCGACTATATGTGGGACAGGGCAACTGATAACGTGTACATCACGGAAATCAACACCATTCCCGGCTCCCTGGCTTTCTACCTGTGGGAAAACGCCGGAGTCAAATATCAGACGCTGATTGACCGCATGGTGCGCTGCGCACAGCGCGCCCACGAGGACAAAAACTCCCGCAATTACGCCTTTACATCGGATATCCTTAAAAGCGTGAGCCTGGGCGCTAAGGGCGCGAAGGGTGCGAAGGGAGCCAAGGGCGTCAAGCTGTAAGGACGGAAGGACGGGCCGCCATGAATCGCGACACAAGAAATACACGCACAGCCTCAAAAAGCAGCGGAGGCAGGAACCCGTGGATGGGCGCGGAGGATACCTGGCAGGGCGGGGAGCCGCCCATGAGCAGAAGGCCCTGGCAGGAGGAACCCGTCTATGAGGAGGAGCCCGCCTGGAACGAGCCTGTTTATGAAGCCTATGACGAGGAAGAGACATACGACGAACCACAGCAAGCGCAGGAGTTGATTGCCACCAACCGGATGGTGCTGCTCACCTGTACCCTGGAATCCATGTTGAGCCTGTTTGCGCTGTTCCTTCTTTTTGCGGAAAAAAAGAGCAGGGCAATCCGTGCCTTTGCAGTGCAGTCGGTAGGGCTGGCAGGATTTCATCTGGCTGCGGCGATGATGCTGGCGCTGGTGGACGCCGTGTTTGGCGGTATCCCTTTCATTGGGTTCCTGATGAATCTTGTATGCCTGCTGGCCTATATTGCAGTGCTGATTGTGGCGGTGTTTCTGCGGGTGCGAATGATGCTTGCCGCCTGGCGCGGGGTGCGCTTCACCCTGCCCGTTATCGGGCGCAGGCTGGAGAAATTCGTCGGATGAGGAGGATGGCATGCGCCTCAAAGACTTGCGGTCGCCCGCAGACCTGAAGGACATGTCCTATGAGGAGCTGAACGACCTGGCCACTGAAATCCGCGAGGAACTGGTGACCACGGTGGCGCAGCGCGGCGGGCACCTTGCGTCTAATCTGGGAGTGGTGGAGCTGACCCTTGCGCTCCACCGCGTGTTTGACATGCCCAGGGATCAGATTGTTTTTGACGTGGGCCATCAGAGCTATGTGCACAAGCTGCTCACCGGGCGGTATGCGCTGTTCCATACCCTGCGCACCTTCGGCGGACTGTCCGGCTTTCCCAAGCGGGCGGAAAGCGAATACGATGTGTTTGAAACAGGTCATTCCTCCACGGCCATTTCCGCGGCCCTGGGGCTGGCCCGGGCCAGGGACTATCAGGGCAGGGATCACGCCGTGGTGGCCGTTGTGGGCGACGGCGCCCTCACGGGCGGCATGTGCTACGAAGCGCTCAATGACGCGGGAAATGCCAAAACAAAGCTGATTGTTATCCTTAACGACAATGAGATGTCCATCGCACCCAATGTGGGCGCGCTGTCCCGCCACCTGACCGACCTGCGGGTCAGCAAGGGCTGGACCAGCACCAAGAAAAAGGTCAAGCACCGCCTCAGGCGCATTCCCGTAATCGGCAAGCCCCTTTACCGGCTTGTACACTGGATGAAGGACTCGGTCAAATCCATGTTTGTGGACGAGGGGTTTTTCTCTGCGCTGGGCTTTCATTATTTCGGCCCCATCGACGGGCACGACCTGCGCAGCATGGAGCATACCCTGCGACTGGCCAGGGAATTTGACGGCCCTGCGGTGATCCACGTGCTGACCCGCAAGGGCTATGGCTATGACAAGGCTGAGGAAAAGCCGGAGATGTTCCACGGCACACCCCCCTTCTATGTGGAAACCGGCGGCCTGCGCCAGGCGTCAGCGCTGCCCTCCTTCGGAAAGATTATGGCCCGGGAGCTGGCGGATATGGCCCGGGAGGATAGCCGGATTGTAACCATCACCGCCGCCATGCCAAGCGGCACGGGGTTGAGCGCCTTCCAGAAGGAATTTCCCGACCGCATGCTGGATGTGGGCATCGCCGAGGAGCACGCGGTCACCATGGCTGCCGGTTTGGCTGCCGGCGGCATGAAGCCCTACTTTGCCGTGTATGCCACCTTTTTCCAGCGCGGCTATGACCAGATGATTCATGATGTGTGCATGCAGCGCCTGCCGGTGACCTTTCTACTGGACAGAGCCGGCCTGGTGGGAGAGGATGGCGCCACCCATCACGGCGTCTATGACCTTGCCTCGCTTCTGCCGGTGCCAAACATGACCGTGCTGGCGCCTCGCGACCTGAACGAGTTGAAGGCCATGGTGCGCTGGACACAGCGTTGCGACGGCCCCTGCGCCATCCGCTACGGCAGGAAAAGCGTAGATTTGGGAGAAAAATACCCCTATGAAGGCTTCATCTTCGGAAAATGGGATTTGATGGAGGATGGGGTGGACTGCGCGCTGCTGGCGGTGGGCTCCATGGTGGAGCTGGCGCTGGAAACGCGGAGCCTGCTGGAAAGAAAGGGCGTGCGGGCCGCGGTGGTGAATTGCTCCACCGTCAAGCCCATGGATGAGGATATGCTCCGCCGCCTGTCAGGCCGGCCCATGGTCACCATGGAGGAGCATGTGCTGATCGGCGGCTTCGGCAGCGCGGTCAGCGCCTTCTGTGTGGGTGAAGAGCTGCCCGGGCCGGTGTTGTCCTTTGGTATTCATGACACCTTTGTACAGCATGGGCGGCGGGATCAGCTGCTGAAATATCTGGGCCTGGAGCCGAGGCAGATGGCCGGACGCATTCTGAGCGTCCTCAAAGACAGAAAGGCAGAGAAGCATGAGCGATAAAATGCGGGCGGACGTGGCGCTGGTCAGCCGGGGCCTGTGTGAAAGCCGGGAGAAGGCCCAGGCCAGCATCATGGCCGGGCTTGTGTATGTGGGGGAGCGGAAGATCCTCAAGGCCAGCGAAAGCGTGAGGCCGGAGGATGAACTGACCTTGCGGGGACACGCGCATCCATTTGCCAGCCGCGGCGGACTGAAGCTGGAAAAGGCGATCCGTTCCTTCGGGGCAGACCTAACTGGAAAGGTCTGCATGGATATCGGCGCGGCGACGGGGGGCTTTACCGACGTGTGCCTGCGCAACGGCGCAAGCCACGTCTATGCCATTGACGTTGGCTATGGCCAGTTTGACTGGAAGCTGCGCAACGATCCGCGGGTAACTGTCATGGAGCGCACCAACGCCCGTTATCTGACGCAGGAGCAGGTGCCATTGCATCCCACGGTGACGGTGATGGACGTGAGCTTCATCTCCATTCGGCTGATTCTTCCGGTGGCGGCCGGTATCATGGGCGAGGAGGGCGTGTTCTATACCCTGATCAAGCCCCAGTTTGAGGCCGGACGCGAACGGGTGGGGAAAAAGGGCGTTGTACGCGATCCAAAGATGCATGAGGATGTTCTACAGGAAATCGTAGCGTTTGCGCCTACCTTCGGCTGGCAGGTGCAGGCGCTGGATTATTCACCCATCACCGGCCCCGAAGGAAATATTGAGTTCCTGGCCAAAATAACAAGGCAGCAAAGCGACGACGAGCCCTGCACGCAGGAGAGCATCCATGAGCTTGTGTCCCGCGCCCATGCTGAAATGAAAAAGTAAGTGCATATTCACACTATGCTTGCATGAATATTCATTTTGTGCTATACTCCGATCAGTGCTTGGAGAAGGGGGCGTACCCGGCGTGAAGCGGATCGGCCTGGTGGTTCACTGCGGCAGTGCCGGCGCTCTGGAATGTGCCGCGCTGGCTGCGGCATATTTGACGGACATGGGCGCAACGGTCACTGCCGAGGAGGAAGCGGCTGGTCTGCTGAGCGTGCCGTCCTTTGCCGGGACGGAACCGCCGGAGGCTGTGCTTTCTCTGGGCGGGGACGGCACGCTGCTTCGCGGGGCGCAGAAAGCCCTCGCGTGGCATGTGCCGCTCATGGGGGTCAACCTGGGCCATGTGGGCTTTCTCACCGAGGCGGAGCCGGAAAAACTGCAGGACATTCTGGACTGCCTGCTCCGGGAGGACTATGTGCTGGAGGAGCGTGCGCTGCTGGAGGTTCGCCTTCAGGAGGCGCGGTGGCTGGCGCTCAACGACGTGGTGGTCAGCCGGGGCGGATACGCCAGGCTGATTACCCTGGACGCGCTGGTGGACGGCGAAACCGCGGGACGCTATGTAGCCGATGGCGTTATCGTTGCTACTCCCACGGGTTCCACGGGATACTCCCTGTCTGCCGGAGGACCCATTGTGTCCCCTCATGTGGACTGCATGGTGATTACCCCCATCTGCGCCCACAGCCTGCAGCACCGCCCCTGCGTGGTGCCGGGGGGCGCTTTCGTGCGTCTGGTTATGTGCGGCGATGCGGAACAGCACGCCTCCCTGCAGGTGGATGGACAAAGTCGCGCAGATCTGCTGCCCTGCGCGCAGGTGGAAATCCGCCGCGCGGAGCAGCCCATCCGCCTGATCCGAACCCGGCCCGCGCCCTTTTTTCAGCTGGTGCGGGACAAGCTGACCGAATGGAGCCGTTAGACGATAAGCGAGGAGCGAAGCAAGATGAAATCAGTCAGGCAGGTTGCGATTCTGGACATTATCGACAAGCAGGACGTGGAGACCCAGGAGGAGCTGGCCGACGCCCTGCGTGCCCAGGGAATCAAGGTGACGCAAGCCACTGTTTCCCGCGACATCAAGGAGCTGCGCCTGCTTAAGGTGCTCACGCCTTCCGGTGCGTATAAGTACGCGACAGCGGACAAGGCGGAAAACGGCCTGTCCGACCGCTTTATTCGTGTGCTGGCCGAATCCATGCTCAGCGTGGCGGTGTCAGGCAACCTGGTGGTGGTGAAAACGCTGTCCGGCTCGGCCAATGTGGCGGCCGAGGCGCTGGATAGCCTGCACTGGCCAGAGATTCTTGGAAGCCTGGCAGGGGACAACACCATCCTGCTGGTTATCCGTGCGGAAAGCGAAGCGCCCCAGGTGGTGCAGCGCATTCAGGAACTGATGAAGTAAGGGCCTCAAAGGAGCAAAAGCCATGATTCTTTCCATGCGCATGCGTAATGTGGCGCTGATTGAAGAATTGCAGATTGATTTTGCTGACGGCCTTCATGTGATGACCGGCGAAACCGGCGCGGGAAAATCGATCGTGGTGGACGCGGTCAATCTGGTGCTGGGCGGAAGGGCCGACCGCGACCTGATCCGCACCGGCACGGAAAAAGCCTGGGTTGAAGCCGTATTCGATCCGGGAAACAGCCGCGAGATCGCTACGTTTTTATCCTCTAAGGAGCTGGAATGCGAGGGCGGCGTCGTCACACTGTACCGCGAAATCACAAAAAGTGGGCGCAACCTGTGCCGCGTATGCGGGGTAGTGGTGCCTGTGGCGGTGCTCAGGGAGCTGGCAGCCATGCTGATGGATGTGCACGGACAGCACGAGCATCAGTTTTTGATGGATCCGCGATATCACCTGCGCTTTCTGGATGACAGCGGCGACGGGGAGCATCATGCTCTGATGGAGCAGGTGGATCAGGCCTATCAGGCTTTCATTGTCAACCACAGGCGCTATGCGAAGCTGGTGAAGGAAAACGAGCAAAAGCAGTATCGGATGGAAAGCCTGAAAAAATCCCTTGATGAACTGAACAAGGCAAAGCTCAAGCCCGGCGAGGAGGAAGCGCTTACAAAGGAGAAGGAACGCTTCCGTCATTCGGAGAAGATTGCCCGGGGAATCGAATGCGCCCATCATGCGCTGTCAGCCGCCGAGGAGGGAGAGCCCGCCCTGTCCAGGGTGAAGGAGGCAGTGCAGGCGCTGCAGGGCCTGAGCAGCCTGGGTGAAGAATATCAGAGCCTGGCTGCGCGGTGCGAAAGCGCCTACTATGAGCTGGAGGAAGCTGCCTACGAACTGGGCGGCCTGATGGAAAGCGGCGAGTTTGATCCTCGCCGCGCCGAGCAGGTAGAAGCCCGGCTGGACCTGATCCGCCGCCTGGAGCGCAAGTGGGGCGAGAGCATTCCGGAGGTGCTGGCGGCCAAGGAGCGCATGCAGGAGGAGTTCGACCACTTCAACAGCCTGGATCAGCAGGTGGCCGCCCTTGGCGCGGAGCATAAAAAGCTGCTCGCACAGTACCGCGCCCTGGCCCGGCAGCTGACCGAATCCCGCAAGGCCCTGGCCCGGCGCTTTGAGCAGCAGATGATGGCCCAGCTGTCTGAGCTTGGGATGGAGCGAACCGTCTTTGAGGTGGCCTTTGCCTCGAAGCCGGAGGGGAGGCAGCTGATGCCCCAGGCCCTGGGAGATGACAGCGTGTCCTTCATGATTTCGCCCAATCCCGGCGAACCCATGAAGCCCCTTTCAAAAATTGCCTCGGGGGGCGAGTTGTCCAGACTGATGCTTGCCATCAAGTCTCTGGAGGCGGAGCACGGAGGCGTGGGCTGCATGGTGTTTGACGAAATCGACACGGGCATAAGCGGACGCATGGCCCAGGTGGTGGCGGAAAAGATGGCATATATTGCCAAAACCCGTCAGGTGATCTGTGTGACGCATCTGCCGCAGATCGCAGCCATGGCTGACCATCAGTTTCTGGTGGAAAAGCGCGTGGAGGAGGGAAGGACGAACACCACTGTCAGGCGCCTATCCGTGGAGGAACGCGTGGGCGAGGTGGCCCGAATGCTGGGCGGTGCAGATGGCAGCGACACGAGCGCCCGCAGTCATGCAAGGCATATGCTGGAGCTTGGCACTGCGGTCAAGGGAGAAACTGGCGGGAATGTCAAAAAATAAACGAGCATATTTTCGACAAAGTTGAAACTTTGTATGTACGAATCCGGGTAAAGTATGCTATAATAGACTTGTCTGAACATTGATCGTGCCAGGCGTATTTGTGCGCCGTCAGGCACGGTTTGGAAGGGGGACCCATATCCGTGTTTGGAACCCATCTGTTTCCCGGCGGCATCCATCCTCATGAGGGCGTCAACGGCAAGAAGGTGAACAGCGGCAACGCCATTCGAGAGCTGCCTGCTCCGCCCCGCGTCATCATCCCGCTGTCGCAGCACATCGGCGCGCCTGCCAAGGCTGTGGTCAAGAAGGGCGACCATGTAAAGATCGGTCAGCTCATCGGCGAGGCCGGCGGCTTTGTGTCCGCACCGGTACACGCTTCCGTGTCCGGCACAGTCTGGGATGTGCAGCCCTGCCTGCTGGCCAGCGGCGTGACGGCCCCTGCCGTCATCATCGACAACGACTATCAGGAGGAGTGGGTTGAGCTTACGCCCTCCGCGCATCCCGAAACCCTTTCCGCGGATGAACTGCGGCAAATCGTGCGCAATGCGGGCATCGTGGGCATGGGCGGCGCAACCTTCCCCACGGCGGTCAAGCTCAGCCCCGCCCAGGGCACGACCATTGAGAAGCTGGTCATCAACGGCGCGGAGTGCGAGCCGTACCTGACCGCTGACCATCGGCTGATGCTGGAGAAGGCTCCGCAGATCATCGACGGCATCCGCCTGATGATGCTGGCGCTGGACGTGAAGGAAGCCATCATCGGCGTGGAGGACAACAAGCCCGATGCTATTGCCGCGCTGTCCTCCGCAGCCTCCGCCACCGAGGGAATCACCGTGCGGGCCCTGCCTGTGCGCTATCCCCAGGGCGGTGAGAAGCAGCTGATCTACGCTGTAACACGGCGCAAGGTCCCCACCGGCGGCCTGCCCATTGACGTGGGCGTGGTGGTGTGCAATGTTGGCACGGTGTACGCCGTGGATCAGGCGATCCGCGAGGGACGCCCGCTGATTGACCGCGTGACCACCGTTGGCGGTCTGGTGAACAACCCCGGCAACTTCCTGGTGCGCATCGGCACCACGGTGGAATACCTGCTGGACGCCTGCGGCGGATTGCAGAGCGGCGTGAAGCAGCTGATTTCCGGCGGCCCCATGATGGGCATGGCCATTGCCCGCACGGATATTCCGCTGACCAAGGGATCCTCCGGCGTGCTCGCCCTGGGCGAGGAGGCCATGGAGCCCAAGGAAAGCGCCTGCATCCGCTGCGGCCGCTGCATGCGCGCCTGCCCCATGAAGCTGGCCCCTGCCAAGCTTGACGCGCTGGCCCGTGCGGACCGCTTTGAGGATGCAGCCAAGGCCGGCGCCATGAGCTGCCTTGAATGCGGCGCCTGCACCTATGTCTGCCCCGCCAAGCGTAGCCTGACCCAGTCCTGCCGCACCGTGAAAAAGGTTATCAACACCCGCCGCAAGCAAGCGGCTGCCAAGAAGGAGGGCTGAGCGAACCATGCAAAAGAATCTTGCCGTTTCCTCCTCGCCACATCTTCGTTCCGGCGCGTCCACGCGGCGGATTATGCAGGAGGTATGTCTGGCGCTGGCTCCGGCAGGCATCGCGGGTATCGTGCTGTACGGCGCGCATGCCGCCGCGCTGATTGCCGCCTCTGTCATTACCTGTGTGCTGAGCGAGTTTATCTACCAGAAGCTTGCCAGGGAAAAGAGCACCATCGGCGACTGGAGCGCCGTGGTCACAGGCCTTCTGCTGGCCTATAACCTGCCCGCGAATGCGCCTGTCTGGCTGGCCGTGGTAGGCGGCGTCATTGCCATCGTGCTGGTCAAGCAGATGTTTGGCGGCATTGGCTCCAACTTCATGAACCCCGCCCTGACGGCCCGCGCCATCCTGTTTGTCAGCTGGTCGAGCCTGATGTCCTCCTATCCGCAGACCACCTTCGCGGTGGACGCCACCTCATCCGCCACACCCCTGGCGCTGATGGGCGCGGGGAGCGTAACAGATGTGAGCCTGTGGAACCTGATGATCGGCAACTGCGGCGGCGTGCTTGGCGAGACCTGCAAGCTGGCCATCATTGCCGGCGGCGTGTACATGCTGATTCGCCGCATCATTGACTGGCGCATTCCGGTGACCTTCATTGGTACGGTGTTCCTGTGCTACCTGCTCAAGGACGGCGCAGAGATGGCCGTATACCAGATCTTCGCCGGTGGCCTGATGCTGGGCGCGTTTTTCATGGCGACGGATTACGCCACCAGTCCTGTCACAGGCATTGGCAAGCTGATCATGGGCGTTGGCTGCGGTATCCTGCTGTTTGTCATCCGCGCCTATGCCTCCTATCCGGAAGGATGCAGCTTTGCGATTCTGTTCATGAACGTTGTCACCCCGCTGATTGACAAGTTCACGGCGCCCAAGCCTTTTGGGGAGGTGAAGCAGCATGGCTAATGAAAAGAAGGGTTTCTTCAGCGTTTTTCTCAATGGCCTGATTTGGGAAAATCCCACGTTTACCCTGATGCTGGGCATGTGCCCCACCCTGGCCATCACCACCGCCGGCTCCAACGGCATTGGCATGGGCCTTGCGACGACCTTCGTGCTGGTGTGCTCCAACCTGTTCATTTCCCTTTTGCGCAAGGTCATTCCCGATAAGGTGCGCATTCCTGCGTTTATCGTGGTCATTGCGTCCTTCGTGACCATTCTGGAAATGCTACTCAAGGCTTTCCTGCCTGACCTGAGCGAAGCGCTGGGTATGTACATTCCCCTGATTGTGGTGAACTGCATCATCTTCGCTCGCGCCGAGGCGTTTGCCTTCAAGAATGGCCCCGTGGCTTCCGTGGCTGATGGTTTGGGCATGGGTCTGGGCTTCACCTGCGCCATCACCATTCTCAGCTGCATTCGTGAGTTGCTGGGCAACGGTACCGTCTTCGGAGCGGTCGTGATGCCCGCCAGCTATCAGCCCATGGGCATCATGCTTAACGTGCCCGGCGGCTTTGTGACCCTTGGCCTGCTGCTGATTCTGGTGAACGCCATCAAGAAGCTGGCTGCGAAGAAATCCGCCGCCCGGAAGGAGGGTCTGGCATGAATACCTATCTGACGATTCTGGTCGGTTCGCTTCTGGTGAACAACTTTGTCATGAACAAGTTTCTGGGCATCTGCCCCTTCCTGGGCGTGTCCAAGAAGTTCGACACCGCGCTGGGCATGGGCCTGGCCGTGACCTTCGTGATGACGCTGGCCTCCTTCGTGTCCTGGCTGGTGGAGCACTTCCTGCTGATGCCCCTCGACCTGACCTATCTGCGCACAATCGCCTTCATCCTGGTGATTGCCGTGCTGGTGCAGGTGGTGGAGATGGCGCTGAAGAAGCTGTCCCCCTCGCTGTATCAGGCCCTGGGCGTATATCTACCCCTCATCACCACCAACTGCGCCGTGCTGGGCGTGGCCATTCTGAACTCTGACAATGGCTACAACCTGCTGGAAAGCACCGTCAGCGGCTGCTGCGCGGCCCTGGGTTTTACCCTGGCGATGGTACTGTTTGCCTGCATTCGTGAGCGGCTGGCCCTGTCCAGAATGCCCAAGTGGATGGACGGCTTCCCCGGCGCGCTGATCACTGCCGGCCTGATGGCTGTGGCCTTCGCGGGCTTCGGCGGGCTGATTTCCTGATGTGGAGGTAGAGACATGGACATTTTGTACGCTGCTCTGGTGCTTGGCGGCATGGGCCTGATTTTCGGCGGGCTGCTGACACTGACCTCCAAGATCTTCGCTGTTCCCACTAACCCCAAGCGCGACGCCATCCGCGAGGTGCTGCCCGGCGCGAACTGTGGCGGCTGCGGCTATCCCGGCTGCGACGGCTGCGCAGATGCTATCGCGGAGGGCAAGGCGCCCATTGGAGCCTGCCCCGTGGGCGGCGCGGCAGTTTCTGAAAAGATTGCCGCTATCATGGGCGTCGAGCCCGCGGACGCTTCCGCCAAAAAGGTAGCCCGGGTTATCTGCCAGGGCAACATTGAACAATGCAAGACGAAATTCAACTATACCGGCATCCAGGATTGCGTGTCCGCCTCGCTGGTCAGCGACGGCAACCGTGCCTGCAAGTATGCCTGTCTGGGCCTGGGAACCTGCGTGAGGACCTGCCCCTTCGGCGCGATTCACATTGACGAGCGGCTTAAAATTGCCGTGGTGGATGAGGAAAAGTGCGTGGCCTGCGGCAAGTGTGTAGCTGCCTGTCCCAAGGGCGTGCTGGACCTGCAGCCTGTCAATCAGCCTGTGCGGGTTATGTGCCGCGCCGCTGAGGAGGGCTATGTGGTCAGCGACAACTGCCGTGCGGGCTGCATTGGCTGCGAACGCTGCGCCATCGCCTGCAAGTTTGGCGCAATCACCATGAAAAACCATCTTCCTGTGATTGACAAGGAAAAGTGCGTGGGCTGCATGATGTGTGCAGAATCCTGCCCCACCGGCGCTATCTGGGCCGACTGGGATCATCGCAAGGTGGCTGAGATCGACAAGAACGAGTGCATCGGCTGTGGTATGTGCAAGCGTCAGTGCCAGTTTGAGGCCATCAACGGCGAACGGAAGATGCCTCATGAGGTTACCCCTGCCTGCACTGGATGTGGAGCTTGCGCTGAAAAGTGCCCCAAGAAGTGCATCACCATGAAGGTACGCGAGCATACCCGCGACCGCAACGCCAAAGTAGGCACTACGCCCGAGCCTGTCATGGCCGTGAAGCCTGAGGCGTCCGCCAAGCCTGCCCGTACCCCTGAGATGGAAGCAAAGATTCAGGCTGCGCTGGCTGCCAAGGCTGCCCGTGAAGCTGCCAAGCAGGGCGACGCCATGAAGGACAATGAAACTCCCGTCCAGAAGGCGGAAGCTACAAAGGCTGAATAACGGATCCATTGCGGCCCTTGCCCAAGCGGCGAGGGCCTTTTTTCGTAGACTGGCCGCGAAAATCCTTGAAAATGCTGGTATGCAACCCGAGGTTGACAAATTGTCAGGCTGGAAGCATGGCATGCAACCGGGAAATCGGGTATGCTTTCGGCATTCCGAAGAAAGGTGGTTACGGTATGCAAACAGGAGAAAAGCTAATGGAGCTTCGCAAGAAGCAAGGATGGTCTCAGGAAGAGCTGGCTGAGCGACTGGGCGTGTCTCGCCAGGCGGTGAGCAAGTGGGAGAGCGGTCAAACCTTGCCGGACATGGATAAGGTGCTGCTGCTCAGTGAAGTATTCGGTGTATCCACAGATTATCTGCTGAAAGAGGATGTTATGGTCACGGGTGATAGCGCGTCAGCCGTACGGCTGGTAACAGGCGAGGAAGCGGAGGCATTTCTTCAGGTAAAGAGGCAGACGGCGGGATGCATTGGCCTGGCTGCCAGCGCGTGCATTCTGTCGCCGGTGTGCCTGCTGCTGTTGGCCGCAGGGCAGAGCAGCGGTACGTTTGCCATCAGCGGCGGCATGGCTGCGGGAATCGGACTGGCTGTGCTGCTGGTCATCGTGGCGGCGGCCGTGTACTGCTTCATCACCTGCGGCATGAAAACCAGACCATTCCACAGCCTTGATGAAGAGGATATTCGACTGGATCGCAGCGTAGCCGATATGGTTCGTCAGCGCCGTGAGGAATTTGCTCCTGCCTATGGCCGTCAAAATGCGGCAAGCGCCTGCCTGTGCGTGGTAGCGGCCATCCCGCTGCTGGTGGCGGCACTGCAGGGCGACGGCGAGATGCTGATTGTCTCCGCCCTGTGCGTTACGCTGCTGCTGGTGGCTATTGCCGTATACGGCTTCATTCGGGTGGGCGTCGTGTGGCACAGCATGCAGACCCTGCTCCAGGAGGGCGAGCATACCTCCGGGGTGAAGAAGAACCGCCGTGCCATTGCCGTCTTTTCCACGGCGTATTGGCTTGTGGCCACGGCGGGCTTTCTGATTCTTGTTGAGGTGGACGGAGGTTGGCAGAGCACGAGGCTTTACTGGCCTGTGGCTGGCATTCTTTTCGGTGCAGTGATGGTTGTCATGGCGGAGGTTGCCCGCCGGAAATGATTAGATCCAGTGATTAAACGCAGCCACGGTGCCCAGTATATTCAAGGACACGCCAAAGCACAATAAGGGTAAATTCAGCCTGTCAAAGCGATCATCCTGCTCAGCTTTCCAGCAAAGCAGTCCCAGATACAGCCAGGGCAACGTATCCAGCAGATAGCGGTTGCCAAAGTGCCAGCCGCCCAAAGTGCGGTGCGCACAGAGAATCAATCCATAGATCATGGAAAGCAGCGGGAGCGTGACCAGAAGAAACACGCAGTGCTGCTTTTCTTGATGCCGAAATCGCCTGACAAGGGCGCATGCCCATGCAGCAGCCAGAGAGAAATACATGGGATTTGCCAGCCAGAAAGCCATGCCGTTGGCACTGTAAAAGGTGAGAGGTTCCTCAGAACCATTCCATTGAGGCAGGCGCAGCAGTGCGCGGAGGTTTTCCGCCATATAGGCGACGCTGAACTGACCATGTTCCGCTCGGGTAAACTCAGGCAGATAGTTGTGTCCAAACTCCAACACGCTTCCAAACCGAAGATAGTTCAGCGCCATATAAGAGCTGCCCAGAAGCAGCGGACCAATGGCCCAGTACCACCGGCGCAGCACTGTGCCAACAGGCGTAAAACCGGGGTACTTCTCCCGCTCATGGCGGTAGAGAAGGTATAGCAGCACGGGCAGATACATGGCTACCATGGGCCTGCAGCCCACCGCACAAGCCCAACAGGTCAGCGATACACCGCCCTGGCCCCTGAGCGCATGAAAGATCGCCATCAGCGAAAGCGCAAAGCACAGGTTCTGCGCAATGAACCACACATACCCTGTGAAGCAGATGAACAGATACCCTGTGCCCAGCAGCAGGAAAAGCACCCACATCAGCCCATTTCTGTCGCGGTGCACACTGCTGTACAAAAGGCAGGCGTAAACCACACTCAGCAGCGTGACGGAAAGGGCAATCAATCCATCCGGCGTATTCTCGCCAAACATGGCCGCGAAGGGAAGCATGACATAGGAAGGGAAGGGCGGAAAGCTGACATAGTACCGGCCGTCAACAATGGCCAACTCCAGCCAGGTGTAATCCCGTCCCAGATCAAGGCGGCCCTCCAGCCACGCACAGGCCTGCAACGTATAGGAGTTGTACGGGTTATGGTGGGTGGGCCACTGGCCGGTGAACATCATTACCGGCAGAAGGGCCAGTGCCATGCACAGAGCGCAGATGAGGATCAGCCGAAGGGGTTCGCGAGCAGATGTATGCTGCATAAAGCGTCTCCTTGCATCAAAAAGTATCTACAGTATATACGATTGAAGACGGAAATGTCATCCATGTCGGGAAAAAAATGTCCAGTTTGACCGTTTTATCTGCGCCTGAGGTTCGGAAAAAGAAAGGGGAGAACAGAAATTTCTTGAAAACCGAAGGGGAAGGCGCATAATCACTTGCAAAACCGACAAAATAATGGTATCATTGATACGATATATGAGGGATCAGTCCGTCGGGCGGAGCAATGCGCCCTGACGGGCTATGTCCATGCGGCGCAGCAATGCGACGCTAAAACCAACGAGGAGGAGTTTCCAATGGAGAAGAAGTATGTGTACCTCTTCAAGGAAGGCAACGCCAACATGCGTGAGCTGCTTGGCGGCAAGGGTGCCAACCTTGCCGAAATGACCAACCTTGGCATGCCCGTGCCCCAGGGCTTCACCGTGACCACCGAAGCCTGCACCCGGTACTACACCGACGGTAAGGTCATTGGCGAGGACATCGTCAAGCAGATCTTCGACGCTCTGGCCAAGACCGAAGAGGTTGCCGGCAAGAAGTTCGGCGACGATGAGAATCCCTTCCTGGTGTCTGTGCGCTCCGGCGCCCGCGCTTCCATGCCCGGCATGATGGATACCATCCTGAACCTGGGCCTGACCGACGTGTCTGTGAAGGGCCTGGCTAAGAAAACCAATAACGAGCATTTTGCCTACGATGCCTACCGCCGTTTCATCGCCATGTTCTCCGATGTGGTGATGGAAATTCCGAAGAGCAAGTTCGAAGCTGTGCTGGACGAGTTCAAGGAGAAGAAGGGCGTCAAGTTCGACCGCGACCTGTCCGCTGAAGACCTGAAGGAAGTTGTGGTGCGCTTCAAGGCCATCTACAAGGAAGCCATGGGCGTGGACTTCCCCCAGGATCCCAAGGTTCAGCTGATGGAGGCCGTGAAGGCCGTGTTCCGCAGCTGGGACAACCCCCGCGCCATCTACTATCGCCGCATGAACGACATCCCCGGCGACTGGGGCACTGCCGTGAACGTGCAGGCCATGGTGTTTGGCAACATGGGCGAGACCTCCGGTACCGGCGTGGCCTTCACCCGCAACCCCTCTACCGGTGAAAAGAAGCTCTATGGCGAGTATCTGCTCAACGCCCAGGGCGAGGACGTGGTGGCTGGTATCCGTACCCCCCAGCCCATCGCAACCCTGGAAGAGGCCATGCCCAATGTGTATCAGCAGTTTGTGGACATTGCCGGCAAGCTGGAAGCCCACTACCGCGACATGCAGGACATGGAGTACACCATCGAGGAAGGCAAGCTCTTCATGCTGCAGACCCGTAACGGCAAGCGTACCGCTCAGGCTGCTCTGAAGATCGCCGTCGATCTGGTGGACGAGGGCGTGCTGTCCGAGGAAGAGGCCGTGCTGAAGGTTGAGCCCAAGCAGCTCGACAGCCTGCTGCACCCCAACTTCGATGCTGCCGCCATCAAGAAGGCTCCCGTCATTGCCAAGGGCCTGCCCGCTTCTCCCGGTGCCGGCGCTGGCGCGATCTACTTCACCGCCGAGAAGGCTGCCGAGCACGGCAAGAACAAGGAAAAGGTCATTCTGGTCCGCAAGGAGACCACCCCTGAGGATATCGAGGGCATGGACTTCTCCCAGGCTATCCTGACTGCTTTCGGCGGCATGACCTCTCACGCTGCCGTGGTTGCCCGTGGCATGGGCCGCGCTGCCGTCGTTGGCTGCGGCGACCTGAAGTTCGACGAGGAAAACAACACTGTGTCCATCGCCGGCAAGGTGTATCACGAGGGTGACTTCATCTCCGTGGACGGCTCCACCGGCAATGTGTACGACGGCCTGGTTCCCACTGTGGAGGCTTCCATCTCCGGCGACTTCGCCCGCTTCATGGGCTGGGCCGACAAGGCTCGCCGCCTGCAGGTGCGCACCAACGCCGACACCCCCCGCGACACCAAGCAGGCTGTGGCCTTTGGTGCCGAGGGCATCGGTCTGTGCCGTACCGAGCACATGTTCTTTGAAGCGACCCGCATCGCCGCCGTGCGTGAGATGATCCTGGCTGACACCAAGGAGCAGCGCGAGAAGGCCCTGGCGAAGATTCTGCCCATGCAGCAGGGTGACTTCGAGGCCATGTACAAGGCCCTTGAAGGCCGTCCCATGACCGTGCGTTACCTGGATCCGCCGCTCCACGAGTTCGTGCCTCACCTGGACATGGAGGACGAAATCGCTGAGCTGGCCGCCAACCTGGGCCGCACTGTGGAGGAAGTCAAGCAGAAGATCAACGCTCTACATGAATCCAACCCCATGATGGGCCATCGTGGCTGCCGTCTGGCCGTGACCTATCCCGAAATCGCTGAGATGCAGACCCGCGCCGTGCTGCAGGCCGCCATCAACGTGAAGAAGGAATGCGGCTATGACATCGTGCCCGAGATCATGATCCCCCTGGTCGGCTCCAAGAAGGAACTGGCCTATGTCAAGGGCATTGTGGACGACACCGCCAAGAAGGTGTTCGAGGAGCAGGGCATGACCCTGGAGTATCACGTCGGCACCATGATCGAGATTCCGCGCGCGGCTGTGACCGCCGACGAAATCGCCGAGGAAGCCGAGTTCTTCTCCTTCGGCACCAACGACCTGACCCAGATGACCTTCGGCTTCTCCCGTGACGACGCCGGCAAGTTCCTGGGCAGCTACTATGACAACAAGATCTTCGAGAGCGATCCCTTCGCCCGTCTGGATACTGAGGGCGTGGGCAAGCTGGTGAAGATGGCCGCCTCCCTGGGCCGTCAGACTCGTCCCAACCTGAAGCTGGGCATCTGCGGCGAGCACGGCGGCGACCCGAGCTCCGTGATGTTCTGCCACAAGATCGGCCTGAACTATGTGAGCTGCTCTCCCTTCCGTGTGCCGATTGCCCGTTTGGCTGCCGCCCATGCTGCTATCCTGGAAAAGCAGGGCAAGCTGGACTGAGACGTATCCGTGCCACCCAAGGATTTGTGACCTTGCGGCTCCCTCTGATGGGGGAGCCGCTTTTCACATCAGGCGGCATTAGCTGCATGGAGAGACTATGAGAAAGGTTCAACTGATCCTGATAGACGGCATGCGTCCGGATGCGCTGACAGGCTGCAGCAGCCCGGACGCGGCGTGGCTGCTGGCCCATACGCTGCATACCCTTGCGGGGCGGACGGTGGTTCCACCGGTCACACTGCCTTGTCACATGTCCCTGTTCCATTCCGTGGATCCGGCGCGTCACGGCGTGACCACCAACGTTTACACGCCCCAGGTGAGGCCAATCGACGGGCTGTTTGAATGCCTCGGACGAAAGTATCACTGTGGGATGTACTACAACTGGGAAGAATTGCGGGATGTGTCCCGGCCGGGAAGCTTGGCTGAGGCGCTCTGCTTCTCCCAATATGTCCACGGATTCGAGCGGAGCAACGCCATGGTCACTGAGGCGGCCATCCGTGGCATGCGCGAACATGGTATGGACATGACTTTTACCTACCTTGGATGGGCGAACGAGGCAGGGCATGAGCATGGTTGGATGAGCGAACCCTATCTGCTGGCGGTGCGCGAGTCGCTGCGGTGCGTGAGGCAATTGATTGCTCAGGCGCCGCCTCAATGCATTACAATAGTGTTGGCGGATCACGGCGGCCATGATCGCACCCACGGCCTCGACATTCCAGAGGATATGACCATTCCTGTGATGATTCACGGAATGGAAGAGGTTGGCAAGATGACGAAGCGCGTTTCCATCAAGGACATTGCGCCGACCCTTGCAGCGCTGATGGATTGCCCCGTGCCGAAGGAATGGGAGGGCCAAAACTTGATTTCATATCTTGGAAGGAGCGATTCAGATGCTTGAGGTTGGCAGTAAGGCGCCAATGTTCACCCTACCGGATCAGAACGGCGAGATGCATTCCCTGTCAGAATACGTCGGGCAGAAGGTTATCCTGTACTTTTATCCCAAGGATAATACCGCTGGCTGCACGGCGCAGGCCTGCGGCTTTGCAGAGCTTTATCCCCAGTTCCGCGAGCATGGCGCGGTGGTGCTTGGCGTGAGCAAGGACAGCGTGAACTCCCACAAAAAGTTTGAGGAAAAGTACGGCCTACCCTTCACTCTTTTGTCCGATCCGTCGCTGGAGGTCATTCAGGCGTATGGTGTGTGGCAGGAAAAGAAACTCTATGGCAAAGTATCCATGGGTGTCGTTCGCACCACCTATCTGATTGACGAACAGGGTGTCATTGTGAAGGCGATGGGGAAGGTCAAGGCTGCCGAAAACCCTGCGCAGATGCTGAAAGCATTGGATGAATAAGCTGCAGGCAAACAAAAACAGACTGCTCCTGCTTGGGGCAGTCCGTTTTTGTTTGGTCGATTACTTGGTACTTTTCAGCCAGGGCAGGGCGCGCTGAAGGGCCATGACGATCAGGGGAATCAGCACAATGTGGAGGATGATACCCGGAATGGCAGTGGTGAACGCGCCCGAAAGAAATGCCGCCCAGGTGAAGGCGGAGCTTGTCACGCCGGTCAGGATGACACGCACAACGCCCCAGACAATTCGCCCTGCAAGCATGGCTGCAAGCAAGGCCACATAGATGTTGCCGGTGCGGCGGGGGAGCTTTGCATACAGCAGGCCGGATACCGCGCCATAGGCCGCCAGTTCAAAGCACATGGCGATACCGGTGGGCACCAGAGGCGGCATGCCGAACAGAGCAAAACGCAGAAGCGGTGCCACGGCACCCATGCCCGCCGCCCAGACGGGGCCACAGATAAAGCCGCAAAGCAGCACCGGAATGTGCATGGGGCACAGCATATTGCCGATTTCTGGAATCTGGCCGGTGAGGAAGGGGAGTACCATGCACAGGGCAAGGCACAGGGCGGTGAGGACGAGCTTCTGAATACGGATGGTGTTGGTGTTCATGATTCTTCTCCCTTTCTATTGTCTTCCGATCTGGGATGGGAGAAGCGCCTTCATGACGCCGTTAAGCACTGGGATTACAGATTTGCAGGATCAGCCGGACAGCCTCGTCCACCTGTTGGCGGCGGGTCATGGGCAGGACGCCCACCACACGTGTGCTGCAGCGGTCAGAGGGAATCAGCACCCGTGCTGCATTGCTCCGACCAACGGCGGCGGCCATGGCAGGGGTGATTTCACCCAGCATGGCGTCCGCAAGCACAAGACCAATCGGCCCGACGATAATGTCTGCTTGCCTGCTTTGTACAATCACAGCGTTTTCACCCGTCGCTCCCTGAGCTGCTCCCGCGCCGATCATGCCACTGGTGGCCAGTGCATTCGTGCCGACAGCAATAAGCGTATGCTGCCCGGACACACCCGCCTTGAGCAGGCCTTCGATGATCTGCGCACCCAAACGACCGCTTTGGCCGTCAATGACAAGGATTCTCACAGGATCATTCCTCCGCTGAGATGGTATAGGAGGATTATAGCGAAACACAGCGCACTTTGTCAAGCAAAAGAAGAAGGCTGCCCGCATAGAGCAGCCTTCCCTAACCTGGAAAACGAATTACTTGTGAATCTCAGCGTACAGCGCGTTCCACTTTTCAAGCAGTTCAGCCTTGTGCTCGGTCAGCCAGGCCACATCACGATCAACCCAGGTAATCTCGCTGTCGGCGGGCAGCCAGGCGATTTCATACTCGGCCTTGGGGTTGGTGAAGCGCAGGGTCTGCAGGCGGTTGGCAAGGTCAGCCTGACCCTCGGGACTCATGAGGAAGTTGATCATGGCCTTGGCTGCTTCGGGATGGGGGCAGCCCTCGATCATGGCGCAGCCCATGGAGGTGGCGGAAGCGCCGTTGGTGGGATACTGCATGCGGATGTTGGTAGAGCCGGCCTTCAGCAGGGTGTCAGCGCCATCCTCATAGGTCAGACCCACGACGTATTCGCCGCTGTCCACACTCTTGAAGCATACGGAGGAAGAGGTGGAGATGACCAGCCCGTTCTCCAGCAGGGCACGCAGATAGGCCCAGGCTTCGTCGCTGTCATAGCCGAATACGGCGAAAATGTTGCACATGTTGTTCCAGGCAGCGGAGGAAGAGTTGGGGTCGGACAGTACGATGCGACCGTTCAACGCGGGATTGAGCAGATCCTCATAGCTGCGGATTTCCAGGCCCAGTTCCTTTTCCAGCTCCACATTGATGCAGAAGCAGATGGTGCTCAGGTGATCCTGATTGTAGCGGCCGTTGTGGGACTTGTAGGCGTCGGGCAGATCCTCCTCATAGGGGGAGGTGTACTCGGCAAAAATGTCGTTGTTCACATCGCCGTCAGCGGGAGACAGGCCGCCCCACTGCAGGTCGCCCTGGGGATTGTCTTTCTCGGCGCGGATACGGGCCGCCAACTCGCCGGCGGAACCGTTGACCACTTCCACCTCCACATCGGGATAGACTTCGTTGAAGGCTTCAATCAGGTTGTCAATGTCATTATCGGTCATGGAGCTGTACAGCACCAGGGGCCCGCTGACGCTCTCTGCAAAGGCGGAAATGCAGGTCAGGAGCATGACGGCGGTCAGAAGCAGGGAAACCAGTTTTTTCATAGGGAACCCTCCTTAAAATGGATTAACAGATCAGGCCCGGGGGCCTGGGTGTTACAGCTTGATATCCTCGGACTTGGACAGGGCCAGATAGAGGATCAGGGACAGGGCGGTCAGTACCGTCAGGATGGCGGCAAAGGCGCAGGCCAGACCGTCGTTTCCGCGGGAAATAGCCGCATAAGTGGACATGGTCAGGGTAATGGTCTTGTTGTTGTACAGGATGATGGCGCTGGAAAGCTCAGTCACAATGGCCACCCAACTGAGCACAGCGCCGGACATAATGCCATTACCCATCATGGGGGTCGTAATGCAAAGGAAGGTTTTCAGCTTGCCTGCGCCAAGAGACAACGCAGCCTCCTCGGTGCTGATGGGGATATTCTGCAGGGTAGCCGTGGCCGATCGGATAGTGTATGGCATTCGGCGAATTACCAGGGCGATGATCATGATGGCCATGGTGCCCGTCAGCGCGAAGGGCTGCTTGCCAAAGGCAATCACCAGGGCAATGCCGATGATGGAGCCGGGCATGATGTAGGGCAGCATGGACAGGGTATCAATGGCGTGGTTCAGCGGCCTGGGCCTGCGCACCACAAGATAGGCAATGAGAATTGCCAGCAGAATGATGATGGCCAGGGACACAATGCCGAAGATCATGGTATTGTTGATGGAGCGTACAAGCAGCTTTTTGACGGCCTTTTCATAATTGACCAGGGAGAAGCCGGGCTTGAACACCGCGCCGTCGCAGTTGCGGAAGGAGAGGTAAATAATATAAATCTGGGGAAGGAATGCCAGGGCAGTAAGGCCGTAGCAGTACAGGTACATCAGGAAGCCGCCAAAGCCCCTGGGCTTGCGCTTCTGCACAGGATGCAGGGCGCTGATGGAGAAGTTGTAGCGCCTGGTAGCCCATTTCTGGATAAAGAACACCACCGCGGTAACCACAATGGCGATGACGGAGATGGCTGCGGCAAAGTTGTGGTCGGTGCCGTTTTCTCCCAGATACTGATTGTAGATTTCCACGGGGAAGGTACGGTAGCCCTCGCCAATCAGCAGCGGCGTGCCAAAATCGGCAAAAGCACGCATGAACACCAGCAACGACGCGGCCAGAATGGTGGGCATGGACAGCTGCATGATCACCGTGAAGAAGCGCTTCACGCCGGTACAGCCCATGTTGGCTGAGGCTTCGATCAGGGTGTTGTCAATGGACTTGAACGCACCGTTCATATACACAAATACCAGGGGGAAGAATTTCAGCGCCTGCACCATCAAAATGCCGCCGAAACCGTAGATACTGCCTATGCGGATGCCGAATATGTCCTTGATAAAAGCGGTAATTACGCCGTTTCGGCCAAGAAGCATGATCCACGCATAGGCGCCGATAAAGGGCGCGGACATGCAGCACAGGATCGCTACAACAAACAGAAATTTGCCGCCCTTCAGCTGATAGAAGGAATAGAAGTAGGCAAAGGGAATCCCCAGCAGCAGCGTTACCGCCGTAACGGCCAGGGTGACCTTGAAGCTGTTGAAGATGGTCTGGGAGTAGTAAGGGGTGGAGAAGAATTTCTCAAACTGTGCCAGAGAAAAGCTGCCCTCGGCATTGAACACCGCCTGCTTGAGGATGCCAAACATGGGGTAAACCAGGAACAGTGCGAAAAGCCCCAGGAAAACCCAGGTCATAACCGACCAGATTTCAACCTTTCTGGGTTTCATGCTTATGCCCCCTTCTTGTCGGAGGTCATGGCCGTCAGGTCATTGTGTACGCCAGTGAGCAGATTGACCTCGCCGTCCTCGCTAAACAGGTTGGCCTTGCGGGTGTTGAGACGGAGACGGACGCGGGTGCCGGGCTCAATCACCGAATCGATGGTGGATTCCTGGATGATTTCAGCCTTTTCACCTGTGGCAAGGTGCACAAAATAATGGGTGTTCAGTCCAAGGAACACGCAGTCGTCCACCACTGCATCCAGACCCTCCTGCCCGTCAGGCTCCACAATCAGTTCCTCCGGCCTGGCGCAGAGCTTCACAGGCTGCTCCTTCAAATGCTCCTCCGCAACAGAGTCAAAAGTAACCCGGTAACCGGTGGGCAGTTCCACCACTGCCCTGCCATTCTCCGCGGAAACGATGCTGCCCTCCATAATGTTGCTTCGGCCGATGAAGGTGGCCACAAACAGGTTTGCCGGACGCTGATAGATGCTCTTGGGGGTGCCGACATGCTGAATTACACCGCCGTTCATGACGGCGATGCGGTCGGACACGGCCATGGCCTCTTCCTGGTCATGGGTTACATACACGGTGGTAATGCCGACATTGTGCTGGATTTCCTTGATGACGGTACGCATCTCCACACGCAGCTTGGCGTCCAGGTTGGACAGCGGTTCGTCCATCAGCAGCACATCGGGCTCAATGCACAGGGCACGGGCCAGGGCCACGCGCTGCTGCTGGCCGCCGGAGAGCTTGTCAGGCATACGGTCGGCCAGCTGGTCGATCTGCATGAGCTTGAGGAAACGATCTGCCTGCTGATGGATTTTGCTGCGGTCAAAGGGGCGGTTTTTCAGGCCAAATTCCACGTTCTTGCGCACATTCATATGAGGGAAGATGGCATAGTTTTGGAACACCATACCGATGTTGCGCTTGGCGGGATCCAGGTCGTTAATGCGGGTATCGTTGAAATAAAAGTCTCCGCCCTCGATGGAGTTGAAGCCTGCAATCATGCGCAGAAGGGTGGTTTTGCCGCAGCCGGAAGGGCCGAGCAGGGTAAAGAACTTGCCTCCGCGAATTTCAAGCGTCAGATCCTTGATAACCGTGTTGCCGCCATAGCGCTTGACTGCGTCCCTGATGGAAATATTGACACTCATCCCGAATCTGTCCTTTCCTTGCCAAACATGTTATGAAAAAACATACATTATGCGTTTTTGACTATTTTGACCGCCCTCTTTGCAGCAAACATTTGATTTTACATAGATTTTACATGAATCAAAATAAAAAGTCAACAGCAATCCCACGGGACCGAAAATTTTTCTGCC
>CAMDVP010000014.1 GCA_945877525.1 uncultured Clostridia bacterium
CTTCCGATCTCCATCATTTCCAGGATCAGCCGCCGCAGCACATGGTCGCCCAGCTCGTCCACGGTGTCTATGTCGATATGCAGCACACGGTCGCCGCCAATTTGCCGTACGGACTGGATGCGCCCGCCCATCAGCTGCTTGCGCAGCAGCATGCAGAACATGGGCGGCTCCAGGGGATTGGGAAAGGTGGCACAGGTCAGGTGGCACCGGGCGTTGTTGGGCGAGGCGCACAGCAGCACCCGCCGGTTTTCGCTGCCGGCGCGGACAAGCAGCACCACCGCGTCCTTCTCCGGCTGGGTAATTTTATCAATGCGGCCCCCAGCCAGGGCGGCGTGAAGCTCCCTGGCGGCAAAGCCGATGGTCAGTCCGTCCACAGGCATGGGCAGGTTCCTCCTTGTGCGATGTGCCTTCTATTATACGGTGTTTTGCCCCGTTTGCCAAGGGGCAGGAAGCGCAATGCGGTTCCGCATCAGGCCAGCTGAGGGGGGACTTCCCGTATCCCTGCATCCTGCAAACAAAACCTTGCCCCAAAACTGAAGCGCAGACCTGCGAATTGCATTTTTGCATATTCGGAATTGCATCGTTTCCTTGTGTGATGCGTCTGCACGTTTCCCGAGCCAGTGCCTGGATTTGCCGGATGCAGGGGAACGCTGCTATCCATCATCTTCGTGTTGTGTGCCATATGGCGTGGCAGAAAGGCAGTGCATCAGGTATGCATCGGGAGTTTTATTTATTCCCGGGGATATGCATGCATTGGAAATAGCGCTGCCGCCGCCTTTTCCATAAAACGGTGCAATCGTATTTTTCAGTAAGGAATTCAGTGTATTTCGATTGATAGCAGGCACGTTTGGTGGTATTTTGTATACAACGTTCGTGTTTGCTTGTCGGCACGGCGTTGATCCTGATGAATAATCATGAGAAGCATTCAGGGGTGACCGGATAAGCCCATGGTATTTTAGCCGACCGCAGCGCCGCAGGAAGAGAACCAGATGCCCCGGCGTGGCCGGGAAGGTTCGCACGCTTACGTTTTCCGGCCCGCAGCATGTCAGGGTGACGGCGTTTGCAAGTTGACTTCATCCTGCCTGCATCCGGGAAGATGAAAGCAGCCGTCTTTGTCGGGCACACAGATGAAACTGAAGGAGAGGGATCATGCGCTTTGATGAAATGCCCTATCAACGGGTGACCTACGAAGAGGCGGAGGCGGCTTATCAGGCGCTGTTTCAGTCTTTGCAGGCAGCGTCCTGCGAAGCGGACTGCCTGGCCGTGCTGAAAGAACATGACCGTCTTACCGAAATGCTAACCCCCATTGATCTGTGCTATGTCCGCCATGGCATGAATGTCAACGACCCTTTCTATGCCGGGGAGCAGGCGTACTATGATGAGATCGGCCCCCGGCTGGGCGAATTGCAGAACCGCTTCTACAGGCTGCTGGCGGAGTCTCCCTTTTCCGCCTTTTTTGAGAAGACCGTGGGAGCCTTCGCTTTCCGCCTTATCCTTTCGGGGCTGGAGGGCTATGACAGCAGCATCATTCCCCTGCAGCAGGAAGAAAACGCACTGCTGAGCCGGTACAACCAGCTGGTATCCAACGCCAGGGCGGATTACCGCGGCGAGCGGGTCAGCCGCAGCAGTCTTACCCGGGATCAGCAGTCTGCGGACAGAAAGGTCAGGAAGGAAGCCTATCACGCGGCCATTGCTTCCTGGGAGGAACAGCGCGGCGAGCTGGAGGAAATCTACGACAGCCTTGTGAAAAACCGCGCCAGGCAGGCGGAGCTGATGGGATTTCCCAGCTTTGTGGAGCTGAGCTATCTGCGCATGAACCGCATCGGCTATGCCCCGGAGGACGTCCGGTGCTTCCGGGAGCAGGTGAAGGCATATCTGGTGCCTGTGGCGGCATCCCTGAACGAGCGGAGACGGAAGCGTCTGGGCCTGGACCGGCTTTATTCCTATGACGGCGGGGTCTTTTTTCCGGAGGGGAATCCGACGCCCCTGGGGGATGAGGCGTTCTGCTTGGACATGACCCGGCGGATGTTCGCTGACATCTCTCCCGAAACGGGAAAGTACATTGACTTCATGCTGGACAGAGGGCTTTATGACGTGGCCATGCGGGACGGAAAACAGTCGGGAGGCTATTGCACCCAGTTTGAAGCGTACCGCACGCCGTTCATTTTCGCCAACTTCGACGGCACCAGCGAGAACGCCTACATCATGAGCCACGAGGGCGGGCACGGCTTCTACTTTTACCTCAAGCGCAATGAGGAAATCCGGGAGCGGGGCTGGTACACCCCGGAAATGGCGGAAACCCACGCCATGGCCATGGAATTCTTCGCAGCGCCCCATATGGAGCTGTTCTTTGGCAGCCGCGGGGAGGACTACCGCGCGATGCACCTGGAGAAGGCCGTATCCCTGATCCTCTATGAATGCCAGCAGGACGAATTCCAGCAGCTCATCTATGAACAGCCCGGGCTGACAAGGCAGCAGCGCAACGATGTGTGGGCAAGGCTGGAGCAGGATTACTTTCCCTTCCGGGAGTATACGGAAGACGAGCGAAAGCAGTTCGGCTCCCGCTGGCAGCGGATTCCCCACCTGTTTCTGTGGCCGTTCTACGCCATCGACTACGCCCTGGCGCAGGTCTGCGCCCTGCAGTTTGCGAAAAGGATGAGCGAGGATCGTGAACAGGCGTGGCAGAGCTATCTGGCCTTCTGCCATGCCTGCGGCAATCACAGCTTCCCGGAAGCCCTCGATACCGCCGGCCTGGAAAATCCCTTTGCGCCGGACAGCCTCGGAAACCTGATGAATTGGCTGCAAACGCGGCTTTAAGGAACCTTTGAATCACTCGGCGGTACGCTGGCGGCTGAATTTGAGCCATCCGCTTCTTGCAGAAATCTCGATTTACCTCCAGTAAACCTTCAATTTCTGCAATCGCATCCGGCAGAAATTCCGCTCGCCATCGCACCACCTCATTGATTCAGAGTTTCCTTAATTCATAAACATGCCCGGACAAAATGAAAAGGAGGCATTGTATGAACAGGAAACTGATCTCCATGCTGCTTGCATTCACCCTTGTGACGGCGCTGCTCGCGCCCTGCGGAACGCAGGCAATTGCGGAAGGCGAAACCTACACCTATCACGGCACCTATTCCAGCGTGTCCACCTGGTCTCCCACGGACTGGGAAATCTCCTCGGAATATGACATGCTGGGCTATACCGTGACGCCCTTCTACGGCTTCTGGATGAACGAAACCAGGGACGGCTATGACATCGTGCCCGAGCTGGCCGCGGAATTCCCTGTGGACGTTACCGCCGCCTATGCCGGAAACGAGGTGTACGGTGTGCCGGCCGACGCGACAGAGGGCTATGCCTGGCAGGTGAAAATGCGGGAAAACGCCACCTGGGAGGACGGCACGCCCATCACCGCGCGGGATGTGGAATATACCTTGCAGCAGTTCCTCAGCCCTGACATGAAAAACTATCGGGCTTCCCTGTTCTATCAGGGCGGCACCGCTCTGGCCAATGCGGAAAGCTATTACAACAGCGACAAGGCCGGCGAGCCCGCCCTGTATCTGGCCACCAGCCTGGGCGATAAGGCCATGACCGACTTCACCGCAGGTGCGGACGGACAGTACGCGGACGCCGACGGCAACCCGGTGTTCTTTGCCTGGGGTGTTCCCCTGGAATATCTGGGCGGCTACACCCTGCGCGACTACTGGTCTGCCATGGATCTGGACACGTTTTACGCGGTGGACGGCCTGATGGACGCGGATGGCATGGTTCCCATGACGGAGGACACCGTGGAGGGCGTCTACTCCCTGACAGGCGGCGACTACTTCGGCAACGAGCCGAGGGAAGCCCTGATCAACTATGTGTACTGCTACGGCACGATGGAGCCCACCTCCTGGGAGCAGGTCGGCTTTGTCCAGGATGATGAATATACCTTCACCCTCGTGCTGAAGAACCCCAGCACGCTGTTTGACTTTGAGATGAACGTGGACAACCTGCTTCTGGTGAAGGAGGACCTGTACGAGGCCAACAAGACGGAGGCCGGCGGCATCATCAAGTCCGCCTATGGCACCGGCGTGGACAGGTTCAGCTCCTATGGCCCCTACAAGCTCACCGGCTACCAGGAATCCAAGCAGATTGTTTTTGCCCGGAACGAAAGCTGGTTCGGCTATGCGGACGAGCGCTACGAGGGCATGTATCAGACCACGGGTGTGGAGCTTTCCCAGATTGATGAGCACACCACCCAGCTGACCATGTTCCTGCAGGGCAACCTGGATGCCGTGGGCCTGGCCGCGGACGACATGGAAAAGTACGGCACCAGCGACTATGTGTACTACACCCCCACCAGCAACACCTATTATCTGGCCCTGAACACCGACTTTGACATCCTCAAAAGCAGGGAAACGGAGGGCGTCAACAAGACCATTCTGACCTACATCGACTTCCGCAAGGCCATGTCGCTCTCCTTTGACCGCACGGATTATGTCATGAGCTGCACCGCCTGCTCCGACCCGGCGTTCGGCCTGCTGAACGACGTGTACGTCTGCGACCCCGTGTCCGGTCTGGCCTATCGGGACAGCGAATACGCCCAGAGAACCCTGTGCGAGGTGTACGGCGTGGACAGCGTGGATGACCTGACCGGCTATAACCGGGACGAGGCCACTCGCCTGCTGCAATCCGCCTATGACCAGTGCCTGACCGACGGCAATATTTCCGACACGGACATCGTGGAAATTGAGTACCATGTATACAGCACGGATTCCGCCAACCAGAAGATGGTGGACTACATTGAGGACGCCATGCTGGCCGCTGCGGAAGGCACCTCGCTGGAGGGGAGGATCAGGTTCCGTCTGGTGGAGGATCAGGATTACTACACCACCATGCAGAACGGCCAGGACGACATGATCAACGGCGCCTGGGGCGGCGCGGAGATGGATCCATACAGCATGATGATCTGCTGGACGGATCCCAGCTATATCATGGAATACGGCTTCGACCCCTACCAGAGTCTGACCATCTCCGTCCAGGGTACAGACGTGACCATGAGCTACTATGACTGGTACAACGAACTGTACAACGGCGCCTATGCCATTGCCGAGCTGGATGTGCGCAACGAGATTCTTGCCGGCATGGAAAAGGGACTTTTGCTGAACTACCACATGATTCCCATCTTCTCCTCCTGCGGCGCGGCGCTGGCCTCCCACAGGATTGTCTATGGCAGCGAGGATTACATCAACTCCATCGTGGGCCGCGGTGGCATTCAGTTCATGACCTATACCATGGACGACGCTCAGTGGGCTGCCTACTGCGCGGCGCAGAACAACCAGCTGAGCTATTAAGGGGCGGTTTGCGTTCTGTCAACAGACGGATATGGTTCCATCGCGCTTTCAGGAGGGAGGGCCGAAAGGTCCCCTTCCTGAAAGCGTATCTGAGAGCAAGGAGCAAAGCAGATGCTGAAGTACATATGCAAACGAATCGGTCTGTTCATCGTGAGCCTGTTTATCATCATGACGATGCTGTTTGTGCTGATTCGTATGCTGCCCAACCCGGTGGTGGCCGTAACCGGCGGGTATGCCAAACAGCTGGAGGACATGCGCAGGGCCTGGGGATACTATGATCCGGTGATTGTGCAGTACGGCATTTTCCTCAAAAACCTGTTCACCGGCTTCAACTGGGGCTTCTGCACCACGGTGGGAACATTTCTGCAGCCGGTGGAGGAGTATCTTGCCAGCAAAATCCCGGCAACGCTGTATGTCAATGTGCTGTCGCTGATTGTGTCCGTGCCTCTCGGCGTTCTTTTCGGCGTGATTGCCGCCGTGTTCAAAAACAAGTGGCAGGATCAGGTCATCAACGTATTCATCATGATTTTCATTTCCATTCCTTCTTTTGTTTATGCGGTGCTTCTGCAGTATGTGGTGGGCTTTCAGCTGGGATGGTGCCCTCTGGTGATGGACAGTGGCACCGATTACTTTTCCTGGCCCATGCTTCATTCCGTCATTATGCCGGTACTGGCACTGTCCTTTGGCAATATTGCCGGAAACATGCGCATGATCCGCGCAGAGCTGACGGAAACCCTCACGGCCGACTACATGCTTCTGGCCAGAACCAAGGGCCTCACCCGGGCCCAGGCCACGATCCATCACGCTTTCCGAAACTCTCTGGTGCCTCTTTTGCCATCCCTTCTCTCCCAGGTGATTTATGTGATTTCCGGCTCGCTGATTATCGAGCAGATCTTCGCCGTGCCCGGCATTGGCAAGACCTATCTGGCCTCCATCAACATGCGGGATTACAGCGTGTTTCTGGCCATCAGCATGTTTTATGTGGTGATCGGCCTGGCGGCGGGCATTCTGTTTGACTTGAGCTACGGGCTCATTGACCCCAGAATCCGGATGGGAGGGAACAAAACCAATGAGCTATAACCAGGAACAGGAGCATATTGCCCCGGAAGAATTCGAGTTTGTGCAGATGAACGAGCAGCTGCATGACAAGGAGCTGGATACAAAGCCCGTGGGCTTTTTGCGGGATGCCATGCGCCGCTTCTGCCGCAATGGAGGCTCGGTGGTTTGCTTTTTCATTCTGCTGTGCATGGTCATCTTTGCGGTGATCACTCCCTTTGTGTCCAGCTATCAGGTGTCCGAGAAGGACGGCTATTACGCCTACGCGCTGCCCAGGCTCAGCACCCGGTTTGACTTGGGCTTCTGGAACGGCTGCTCCCAAAAGCAGGTCAACCAGCAAACCTACGACTACTATTCCGCCATTCCGGGCGCTATTGCCAAGGTGTACAGCACTGAGGAAAAGAACGTGGCCAACCGGATGCAGACCGTCTACAACATTTCCGTGGATTCCTATGCCCGGGTGGGCTATGTGAATGTGAACCTGACGGAGAAGGAATTCCAGGACGCGCTGACATACCAGGAGGAAACCGGTATCCAGCTGATGTACCCCATCATCAACGAAAAGAAAATCAAGTGCGCCAACTACAAGTCCAACCCCAACGCCTGGTTTCTGACCAACGCCAAGGGCGTGGCGGAGAGGGACAAGAACGGCGAATTGCAAAACATCTATCTGAAGGATGACACGTCTCCTGACGGATACGCCTACTATGTGAGCAAAATGGGCGGCAGCTCCTATCAGATCCGCACGCTTTACTCCAGCTGGTATCAGTACCAGAACGGAAAGGAAGCCTGCTTCCTCTTCGGCGCGGACGAATATGGCTACGACATCTGCGTGCGCCTGGCCTCCGGCGCGAGGCTATCCCTGACGGTGTCGGTACTGGCGGCCATCATCAACCTGATTCTGGGCATCATCGTCGGCGCGCTGGAGGGATACTATGGCGGCGCCTTCGACCTGGTGATGGAGCGGATCAAGGATATTCTCTATGAAATTCCCAGCCTGGTGTTCATGACCCTGTTCCAGATTTATTTTGCCAGGAAGATGGGCTCCATGTTCGCCATGTTTTTCTGCTTTATCTTCTTCGGGTGGATCAGCACCTCGTCCACGGTGCGCGCCCAGTTTTACCGCTTCAAGGGACAGGAGTACGTCATGGCGGCGCGAACCCTGGGCGCCAGGGACAGCCGGCTGATTTTCAAGCACATCCTGCCCAACGCCTCCGGCTTTATCATCACGGCCTGCATCCTGTCCATTCCCTATACAATTTTCTCAGAGGCCATCTATTCCTACCTGGGCATCGTGAACCTGAATTCCAAAACGGTGACCAGCCTTGGCTCCATGCTGCAGAACGGACAGCAAACCCTGTCCACCTATCCGCACTGCGTGTTCTTCCCGGCGATTTTCCTGGCGCTGCTGCTGATATGCTTCAACATCCTTGGCAACGGCCTGCGGGACGCGTTCAACCCCTCCCTGCGCGGCGTGGATGAGTAAGAAGGAGGCTTCCATGGAAAAGGCATTAGAAGTGAAAGATCTCCGCCTGTCCTTTCATACAGCAAGCGGCAATGTCAAGGCGGTTCGCGGCATCAGCTTTGACCTGTACAAGGGCGAAACGCTTGCCATCGTGGGGGAATCCGGCTCCGGCAAATCCGTTACAGCCAAGTCCATCATCGGCATCAATGCCCCCAACGCCGTGGTGGAGGGCGGAGAAATCATCTACAAGGGCGAGGATCTGCTCAAGTATACGGAGGATGAGTTCAACAAGGTTCGCGGTAATGACCTGACCATGGTGTTCCAGGATCCCCTGTCCTCCCTTGACCCGATCATGAAGGTGGGCAAGCAGATGACGCAGGCCACCCTGCTGAACAACAAAACCCGCCGGAAAAATGCGAAGGCTGAGCTGAAGGCGCTGAAAAAGGCGCTGGCTGCCAGCATGAAGAAGGCGGGCTGCCCGGACACCGGGCTTCAGGCCGACAATGTGGAAAAGGCGCTGCAATGCTCCGACGCGCAGAGCCGCAAGGCCAAGCAGCAGGTGGTGGAAGCCCTGGAGCAGGCGCTGCCTGTGTTTCAGGCGCAGCCCCTGGATGAAAAGGCCGCGCGGGACACGGCAGGCCGCCTGTCCGCCCTGGTGAAGACCTCCATTGACCCCCTGGCGCTTAGAAAGAACAGCAGCGCCGGCACCTTCCGCACCGCCATCAGCGTGCATCTGGACCGGTATTTCAGGGGCGTGAAAAACAACCCCCGGGAGGAAAGACGCGTCGCGCGGGAAACGGAAGCCCGCAGGCGCGGCGCAAAAAAGGGCGCTGGCAAGGTGGTGCCAGCCAACCTCATTGACCTGGAGCTGACACGGCGAAACATCGGCAAAACACTGACTGACCTGCTGGACAGCTACCGGCAGGAGCTGGCCGGGAACAATGAAAAGGATTATCGCGCCCTGGCGGAGGAAATGCTGAACTACCTGCAAAAGAAGCAGACCGAGGCCGAAACCCGGGTGACGAAGAAGGAAGCCTATGACGGCGCCATCCAGATCATGAAGGATGTGGGCATCAAGGAGCCAGAGCGCAGGTTCAAGCAGTATCCCCACGAGTTCTCGGGGGGCATGCGCCAGCGCATCGTCATTGCCATCGCCATCGCGGCCAACCCGGAAATCCTTCTGTGCGACGAGCCGACCACGGCGCTGGACGTGACCATTCAGGCGCAGATTCTGGAGCTTATCAACGATATCAAGAAGAAGCGGAACCTTTCCGTGATATTCATCACCCATGACCTGGGCGTGGTGGCCAATGTGGCGGACAGGGTGGCGGTGATGTACGCGGGGAAAATTGTGGAATACGGCACCACCGACGACATTTTCTTTGACCCGAAGCATCCCTACACTTGGGCGCTGCTATCCTCCATGCCGTCCCTGGACACCAAGGACAGGCTGGAGGCCATCCCGGGTACGCCGCCGAACATGATCTATCCGCCCAGGGGAGACGCCTTCGCGGAGCGGAACAAATATGCCATGAGGATTGACTTCAAGCGGGAGCCGCCCTTCTTCAGGGTGTCGGACACGCACTATGCCGCTACCTGGCTGCTCCACCCGGACGCGCCGAAAACCGATCCGCCAAAGGCTCTGACAGACCGAATCAGGGCAATGAAAGAAATGGAGGACTGGGGCTATGACAGAAGCTGAAACCATCCTCGAAGTCCGGCATTTGAAGCAATACTTTGGGAAACGGGATTTCAAGGCGGTGGATGATGTCAGCTTCACCGTCAGAAAAGGCGAGGTGGTCGGTATTGTGGGAGAGTCCGGCTGCGGAAAAACCACAACGGGCCGCTCCATCATCCGGCTGAACAAGGCCACCTCCGGCGATGTGTATTTCAAGGGGCAGCGCATTGTGGCCGGCACCCGTTCCTACACGGACGCCATTGCTCACGCGAAGGTTGACGCCCGCCAGCGGGTGCAGGAGCTTCGCAGAGCCGGCGACGCCAAAGCCGTTCGGGAGGAAAGGGCGCGCCTGAAAGCCTTTGTCGCGGAGCAGAGGGCGCAGATTCGCGCCGCTCACCGGGATCACAAGCACTGCGTGAAGCTTTATCGGAAGCGGCTGCAGAAGGAAATCAACGAGCTATACGACGAAAAGGAAAAAACAGCTGCTCCCGCCGAATTGGCGGAGCTTTCCGCTCAGCGCCGCGCCAGGCTGAAGGAAGCGGCCGGCGAAAACATTGTTACCAAAATCCAGATGATTTTCCAGGATCCCATCGCCTCCCTGGATCCCCGCATGACTGTGCGTGAAATTATTGCGGAGGG
Source organism: uncultured Clostridia bacterium (assembly GCA_945877525.1). GTDB lineage: Bacteria > Bacillota > Clostridia > Christensenellales > Aristaeellaceae > UBA11524. The sequence continues at coordinate 10,175 of CAMDVP010000014.1, forward strand.
GCTGCGTATCCAGGGCATCCGGGACAGCGCGTATATCGATGGGAAGGTATTTGAAATGCTGGAGCGGGTCGGGCTGGTGAAGGAGCATGCGGGCCGCTATCCCCACGAGTTTTCCGGCGGGCAGAGGCAGCGCATCGGCATCGCCCGGGCCATTATCATGAACCCCGAGCTGATTATCGCCGACGAGCCAGTCAGCGCGCTGGACGTGTCCATTCAGGCCCAGGTGATCAACCTGCTCAACGAGCTGCGGCAGGAAATGGGGCTGACCATTCTTTTCATTGCCCACGACCTGTCCGTGGTCAAATACTTTTCCGATAGAATCATCGTGATGTACTTCGGTAAGATAGTGGAAATTGCGGACTCTGACGAGCTTTTCGCGCACCCGCTCCATCCCTACACCCGCTCCCTGCTGTCCGCCATTCCGCTGCCCAACCCCCATTATGAGAAAAAGCGCAAACGGATGATCTATGTCCCCAGCGAGGCCCACGACTATTCCAGGGAACAGCCTGAGCTGCGGGAGATTGCGCCCGGCCATTTTGTCAGCTGCAACAGGCAGGAGATGGAAATCTATCAGAGAAAGCTGGGAAAATCATGCGATGGAAAAGGAACCTGATGACCCTTGCGGTGCTGACAGCCGTGGCGGCGGCCATGGTGCTGGCTGTGCTGAGCCTTGAAGGAGGAAGCCGGGAGAATGGAACGGCCTCCGCCATGAAATCCCTGAGCAACGGGTGCTTCTTCGTTTCCGTGCTGTACATTGGGTGCAGCGTGCTGATGTACATCCAGGAGGCCGGGAATTTCTACGGCATTCAGTTCCTTTTCTACACCATGGCGCATCTGTTCTCCCCGCGAAAGAGCCGTGCGGCTGAGCGGAAAACCTATTACACCTACTGCCTGGAAAAAAAGGAGCGGCAGGCTGCGGAGGGCAAGTCGCCGGTCAAGCCGGCGATGCTCATGGTGGGGATTGTCTGTCTGGCGCTGTCCCTGATGTTTATGGAGATGTTCTATCGGGTGCAGTAGCGTGGGGCCCCTCGATGATGATTGGATAGACAGAAGCGACGCGGAGCTTTATCAGAAAAGGCTCCGCGCCGCTTATCTATGATACTGCGCTGCATTAAAAAAGTGTAGCATCACGGGGATGGCCCCGAAGGTTTCCAAAGGGTGACGTCTCGCCAGTGGCGACAATGAGAAAGCCGAACGAGTCAGCCGAAACGAGCGGCCTTCGGCCGCGACGATTGAGGCTGCGGACGCCGCCCGCAGGCGCGAAACCTTTGCCTCCGGCAAAGCAATCGTTTTATGCGAGAACAGTATTACTGTTCACCCACAATGATTCGGGAGGCATCCACCTCGCGGCCCGGGCAGGCGGCACTGGCTGTGCCATCCTGCACCCGCACGGTCAGGGCGCTCAGGCCGTCCTCCAGCCGCACCTGGGCGGATATGCCGTCGTCATCATAGATGGTGGCGGATACATCTCCGTCAATCCAGCCCAGCAGGGTCAGTCGGGAGGCGTCCACGGCCTCTGTCCACTCCGCCGGAGCGGCCAGGGGCACCACATGATTGCGGCGGATGAACAGCGGCGTTTCCGTAAGCTGCGCGTCCACCCAGTGATGCCCTGCCTTCATGGGTACAAGGTCGTAGTCCTGGGCCGAGCGGAAGCGCACCAGCAGCATGTCCTCCGGCAGATAGACATGCCGGCCGCAGGCGTTCTGCTCATACACCGGGGCGATCATGCAGTCGCTGCCCAGCATGACCTGATCCTCCGTGCGGCAGGCCATGCCGTCCAGGGGATAGTCAAAGGCCAGGGGACGGAAGAGCATGCCGTCCTCAAGCGCCGCCTGCATGAACTCGCTGTACAGGTAAGGCAGCAGGGCGTAGCGGATGGTGATGGTGTTGCGCATGTCCTCCCAGCGGGAGAAGCGGTAGGCCTCCTGATCCCGGGTATGCTGGGCGGAATGGTTGCGCATCAGGGGCGTGAACACCCCCAGCTGCATCCAGCGCAGCAGCAGATCCTCCGTGGTGTTGCCGCTGAAGCCGCCCAGGTCCGCGCCGGTATACAGGAAGCCGCACATGTTCAGCGAGGGCATCATTTGCAGGTTCAACTTCAGGTGGCCCCACCAGGAGGTGTTGTCACCCTGCCACACGCCGCCGTAGCGGTGCGCGCCGATGAAGCTGGAGCGGCTGAACAGGAGGAACCGCTTGCTTTCGTCATACCGGCGGAAGCCCTCGCCCGCGGCGCGGGTCATCATGGCGCCATAGAGATTGTGCACCTTGTCGTGGCGCACCTGCCGGTCTCCCACCCGGTGGTAGAAGCGGCGGTAGTCCTCGGCATTGTTGGCTACACCCCCGAAGGTGGCCGTCAGTTCAAACGCGCCGTCAATGCCCAGATTCTGTCCCCGCAGCCCGTCGGCCTTCTCAAAAGCCTCGGCCAGGGATTCCTCGGAATAGAACAGCGCGGGCTCGTTCATGTCGTTCCAGAAGCCCTCCACGCCCTCGTCCATCAGCCGGGCGTACTTGCCGCCAAACCAGGCCCGCACATCCTCCCGCAAAAAATCCGGGAAATAGGAGCGCCCCGGCCACACCGCGCCTACAAAGGGCTTGCCGTCGGCCTTCTTGACGAAGTAATCCTGCTCAAGGCCCTCGTCGCACACATCATAGCCCGCTTCCTGCTTGACCCCGGCGTCAATGATGGGAATCAGCCGCACATGGTCGTCGTGCATGTCGTCCGTCAGGCGGTGCAGGTCGGGGAACTGCTCTGGGTTCCAGGTGAAGTCCTTGAAATGATCCATGTAGTCGATATCCATGCACACGCCGTCCAGGGGAATGTGGCGGTCGCGGTGCTCCTTCACCACGGTGCGAACCTCCGCATCGCTGGCATACCCCCAGCGGGACTGGATGTAGCCGAAGGCCCACCTGGGCGGTAGATAGCTGCGCCCCACCAGACCGCGGAAGGCATGACAGATTTCCGTAAGGCTGCTTTCCTCAATGATATACACGTTCAGGTCGCCGTTTACGGAGGTGATCGCCACGCTGTCCATGCGGGTGTAGCCCAGGTCGTAGGTCACCTCGCCCGGGTCGTCAAAATACACGCCGAACAGCCGCTTTTTTCCGGAAAACAGCAGCAGGTTGTGGGAAGCGTACAGCCCGCCCTTGCTTTCGGTATGGCTGAAATCGTCCATATTCCAGCTGCGGTAGAGGTGGCCGCGCTTGTTGATGCCCCGGACGGTTTCACCCAGACCAAAGATCTGATCGTCCTCATCCAGCGCACAGGCAAAGGAAACGCTGCCCTCATTCCGCGTCACGGAGAAGAAGGGCATGGGCGTGCTTTCCGCAGGCAGGCGGCGCAGCACAGCGCCGGTATCCATGGGGGAACCAAACTTATAGCGGCGTATCATCGGTATGATCCCTGCTTTCTGTGAAATTGGAGTGCATGCATGGAAAAACATTCGCCACGCCCTGCGTTTTTCCTTCCGGAAACGTTACCAGAATCAAAATAATATCACACCGCCCCATCGGGTGTGCACGCGCCTGAACCCCATGCGGACGGCGGCGGGGCAATCCAAACGGCTGCTGTTCATGATTCTGTCCGCATGACCTGCGGGACGCTTGTGTCACACGAAGCTCTCGTCCTCGCCGAACAGCGGCACAAACTCCGCCGACGCGCTGGCTGCCTCCTGTTCATAGCCCGGAAGCTCCAGCGCCAGCATATGGTCGCGGACGCGGCGGTACTCCCTTGCGGTAATGGGCCGGTCAAGCCCGGGAATATCCACGCCGTTGCAGGGTACATACTGGCGCATCAGGCTGACCGGCGTGCCCTCGGGCAGGTTGTCCTTCACCCAATCCAGCAGGGCGATGCTCTCGCTGGTCAGCCCCGGAAGAATCAGGTGGCGTACCAGCACGCCCCGGGTCATGATGCCGTGGCGGTCATACTGCGCAGGGCCTGTTTGCCGGCACATCTCCCGGATGGCGGCGCCGGCAGCCTCAAAATAATCCGCCGCCTTCGCGCAAAGCTGCCCCATCTCCCGGGAGAAATGCTTCAGGTCGGGCAGATACACGTCCACCACGCCTTCCAGCACGCGAAGGGTATCCACTGTTTCATAGCCGGAGGTATTCCATACCAGCGGCACCGGCGGGCGATAAATAGTCAGTGCCTTCAGAATTTGCGGTACAAAGGGCGTGGCGGTGATGAAGCTGACCGTCGGGCAGCCCAGATCCACCAGGCGGCGCAGGCTGTCGGCCAGCTGCTCCGGGGTGAAGGGCCGGCCCAGCCCCCGGTGGCTGATGTCGGCATTCTGGCAATAGGCGCAGCGCAGCGTGCATCCGCTGAAAAACACCGCGCCGGTGCCCTTTTCGCCGCTGATGGGCGGCTCTTCCCACAGATGGGGCGCAATGCGGGCAATGCGCATGGTTTCCGGCATGCGGCAGAAGCCCAGGCCCTCCTTGTCGTCCCTGACCGCGCCGCACTGACGCGGACACAGCATGCAGCCTTTCATCAGTCCGCCCTCCTTTCCGTCGCTCATTGTAGCACGACGGCCTCGCCCGCGCAAGGGGACGACCATATCTGCCATTGACGGATGCCCGCGAGCCATGCTATCCTTGTCCACATATAGGCAGCATTATTTCAAAAGAAAGCAGGAGGATTCCATGCGGTATAATCGTCTTGGCAAAACCGGCCTGATGGTCAGCGAAATCGGCTTTGGCGGCGAGTGGCTTGCCCGGCATGAAACGGAGGAATCCGTGGCGCTGATCCGCCACGCCCACAGCCTGGGCATCAATATTATCGACTGTTGGATGGCCGACCCCAAGTCCCGGGACATCATCGGCAGGGCGATCGCGGACTGCCGGGAGGAATGGTATGTACAGGGGCACATCGGCTCCACCTGGCAGGACGGGCAGTATGTCCGCACAAGGGATATGGCGCAGGTGCGGCCCGCCTTTGAGGACCTTGTAAGCCGCATCGGCGGCGGCTACATCGACCTGGGCATGATTCACTATGTGGATTCGCTGGAGGACTGGAATGCCTGCATGGAATCCGACTTCATCCGCTATGTGCACGAGATGCACCGGAGCGGCCGCATCCGTCACATCGGGCTGAGCACCCATAACCCCCGCATTGCCCGTCTGGCGGCAGAGTCCGGCTTTATTGAGATGCTTCTGTTCAGCATCAATCCCGCCTTCGACATGAAGCCCGCCAGCGAGGACCTGAACACCCTCTTCGAGGGCTACGATCAGCCCATGAACGGCCTTGATCCGGAGCGCGCGGCCCTCTACCGGCTGTGCGAGGAAAAGGACGTGGGCATCACGGTGATGAAGGGCTTTTTCGGCGGACGCCTGTTCGACGCGAAAACATCCCCCTTTGGCGCGGCCTTCACCCCGGTGCAGCTGATTCACTATGCCCTCACCCGGCCCGCCGCCGCCTCTGTGCTGTGCGGGTACGACACCATAGAGCAAATCAATCAGGCCGCGGCCTACGAGACCGCCTCCGACGAGGAGAAGGACTACGCCACGCTCCTGGCCTCCGCCCCCCTGCACGCCTGCAAGGGGCAGTGCACCTACTGCGGCCACTGCAAGCCCTGTCCCGTGAACATCGATATCGCCATGGTCAACAAGTTTTACGACCTGGCCCGCCAGCAGCAGGAGGTGCCCGCCAGCGTGCTGGAGCATTACAAGGCCCTGGGGCAGACGGCCTCAGCCTGCCTCCACTGCCGCGGCTGTGAAGCCCGCTGCCCCTTTGAAGTGAAAATTGCCGACCGCATGCGGCAGGCTGCCGCGCTGTTCGGCTGCTGAAAATACACACGATATGGAGGGATTCCCATGGCAGAAATCACCATTGCAAGCAACCCCAGCCACGCCGGCATGCTGGACATGCGGGCCAACATTCCCTTTGCCAACCCCGACGGCGAGGAGCTGGCCCTGCAGCTCATCAAACCCCGGTGGGCTTCCGGCGGGCCGGGCTTTCCACTGGTTCTGTTCATCCAGGGCAGCGGCTGGACAAAGCCCGACCAGTTCTGGCAGCTGCCCGAACTGAGCCGCCTGGCTGCCCGGGGCTTTGTCATCGCCAGCGTGACCCATCGCTCCTGCAAAACCGCCCCGGCCCCGGCCTTCCTGCGGGACGTCAAGACCGCGCTGCGCTTTCTGCGGGCCAATGCAGCCCAGTACGACATTGACAAGGAGCGGGTGTGCGCCTTCGGCACCTCCTCCGGGGGCAACACGGCCCTGCTGATGGGCCTGACCGGCGATGATCCCGCCTTTGAGGGCGAGGAATACGCGGGGGAATCCACCCGCGTGCAGGCGGTGGTGGACTGCTTCGGCCCGGCGGAGCTGGAGAGCCTGTTTGACGAGCGCCTGGCTGCCCATGGGGTAAGCGATGACTTCCTGCTGTACAGCCTGGGCGGCGGTGATCTGGACAATTGCCATCAGGTGCTGCGCACCATCAGCCCTGACGCCTATGTGATCCCCGGCCGTCAGCTTCCGCCCTTTCTGCTGCTGCACGGCGACGCGGACGACGTGGTGGATTTCTCCCAGAGCGAAAACCTCTACCGCCATCTGACGGAGCAGGGCTATCAGGCCGACCTTGTCCGGGTGACCGGCGCGCCCCACGAAGGTTCCTTCTGGAGCCGGCCTTTGTGGGAACTTATCTTCAATTTCATCCAAAAGCATATCTGATTGTTTGAAGGCAATGCCGCACCATTCGATGGCGGCGTTGGCGATGCCTTTTCCGCCATCTGCTGCTTACAGATTTTTCGATTTACATCCAGTAAACCTTCAAAATCTGCCATTGCATCTGGCGAAAAATCATTCGCCACCGCACCAACTTATTTGTGCGGTATTGCCTTAACTAAATTTTTGTGAATTCCGAATTGACGGTTTAGCCTTTCTGACTTAAAATAGATGCAGGGAATCCTGTTCATCCTTAGAAAAACCAACGAAATGGAGTGAATACCATGCAGGCATCCATCAAGTTAGGCTTTGCTCCGACCCGCCGGGCGATCTTCAGCGCCCCCGCCGCCGTGGAGTACAGAAAGCTGACCGCCGACCGTCTGCGGGAGCTGGGTGTGGATTTTGTGGACATTGACGATATCAACGAGGAGGGTCTGCTCTACGACGACGCGGGCATGGCCGCCATCTGCGAGAAGTTCAAGCGGGAAAAGGTGGACGGCCTGTTTCTGCCCCACGCCAACTTCGGCACGGAATACGAGTGCGCCCGCCTGGCCAAGGAGCTGAACGTGCCGGTGCTGCTCTGGGGCCCCCGGGACGAGCGCCCCGACGAAAACGGCATGCGCCTGCGGGACAGCCAGTGCGGCCTGTTTGCCACGGGCAAGGTGCTGCGGCGCTTCCGGGTGCCCTTCACCTACATGAACAACTGCAATCTGACGGATCCCGAGTTCGAGCGGGGCATCCGGGATTTCCTTCGGGTGTGCAACGTGGTGAAGGTGTTCCGCCACACACGGATTTTGCAGATCGGCCCCCGGCCCTTCGACTTCTGGTCTACCATGTGCAACGAGGGCGAGCTGCTGGAGAAGTTCAACATTCAGCTGGCCCCCATCCCCCTGCCCGAGCTGTACGCCGAAATGAAGAAGTGGCGCGCCGAGCAGACCGAGGTGGAGAAGGTCGTCGCCTACTGCCGGGAAAACATGACCTGCAAGATTGAGGACAGCTACCTGCACAGCGTGGCCGAATTGAAAGTCGCCATGAAGGCCCTGGCGGAGAAGTACGGCTGCAACGCCATCGCCATCCAGTGCTGGAACGCCCTGCAGGACGAAATCCACATCATGCCCTGCGCCGCCAACAGCCTGCTCAACGAGGAAGGCATCCCTGTGGTGTGTGAAACCGACATTCACGGTGCCATCTCCCAGCTGATGGCCGAGGCTGCCACCATGAACACCCGCCGGGTGATGTTCTCCGACTGGACGGTGCGCCACCCCGACAACGAGAACGGCGAGCTTCTGCAGCACTGCGGCCCCTGGCCCATCTCCGTGGCGAAGGAGAAGCCCTCCATCTGCGTACCTGTGGCCTTCCCGCAGAACGGCGCGGTGTCCGCCGAGGCCAAGCACGGCCCCATGAGCCTTGTGCGCTTTGACGGGGACGAGGGCGAGTATTCCATCCTGCTGGGCCACGCCCGGGGCATTGACGGCCCTTGGACCCGGGGTACCTATGTGTGGGTGGAGGTGGCCAACCTCAAGCGTCTGGAGGCCAAGGTGGTGGAGGGCCCCTACATCCACCATGTGGCGGCCATCCACGGCGACGTGGTACCGGTGATCTACGAGGCCTGCAAGTACATCGGCGTGAAGCCCGACCTGTACGACCCCATCGAGGACAAGGTGAAGGCCTACCTCCATGGCGAGGACGTGGTGTTTGACGAGGTGTAAGGATGAATACGCTTGCTGTAAAGGCTTATGACCTGCGCCAGGATGTGCTGGACATCATCGTGTCCGGCGGGGGCGGGCATATCGGCGGGGACATGAGCAGCATGGAAATCATGCTGACCCTCTACAACCGCATGAACGTTTCTCCCGAGCGGCCCAATGACCCCGACCGCGACCGCTTTGTGCTGTCGAAGGGGCACTGCGTGGAGACCCTCTATGCTGTGCTGGCGGACAAGGGCTTTCTGAACATTGACGAGGTGAAGGCGCAGTTCTCCCGCTTCGGCTCGGAGTATATCGGCCATCCCCACAACACCCTTCCCGGCATCGAAATGAACAGCGGCTCCCTGGGCCACGGGCTGTCCGTGTGCGTGGGCATGGCCCTGGCCGGGCGCATGGATTATCGCGATTACCGGGTCTACACCCTCATGGGCGACGGCGAGCTGGCCGAGGGCTCCGTTTGGGAGGCCTTCATGGCTGCCGGGCATTACGGGCTGGATCACCTGTGCGCCGTCATCGACCGCAACCATCTGCAAATCTCCGGCAACACCGAAAACGTGATGGGCCACCACGACCTGCATGCCCGCATTGCCGCCTTCGACTGGCATGTGATCGACGTGGCGGACGGCAACGATGTGACCCAGCTTCAGGCTGCCTTCGACGAGGCGGAGGTCACGAAGGGCCGTCCCACAGCCATCATTGCCAACACCGTGAAGGGCAAGGGGGCGTCCCTGATGGAAAACAGGGCCTCCTGGCACCATCACCTGCCAAATGCGGAGGAATACGCCCAGATCAAGGCCGAGCTGGCCCGGCGGAAGGAGGCGCTTTTGCATGAATAAGATTGCCAACCGCGCCGTCATGTGCGAGGTGCTGAAGGAAGCCGCCGCCCGGGATCGGGACGTGGTGGTGCTGTGCAGCGACAGCCGGGGCTCGGCCTCGCTGACCTCCTTTGCGGAGCAGTTCCCCGACCAGTTTGTGGAGGTGGGCATTGCCGAGCAGAATTTGGTGAGCATCGCTGCCGGACTGGCCTCCTGCGGCAAGAAGGCTTTCGCGGCGTCCCCAGCGTCGTTTCTGTCCACGAGAAGCTATGAGCAGTGCAAGGTAGACTGCGCCTATTCCGGCACCAATGTGAAGTTAGTGGGCATCTCCGGCGGCGTGAGCTATGGCGCGCTGGGCATGACCCACCACTCCGCCCAGGACATCGCCGCCATGAGCGCCATCCCCGGCATGCGGGTGTACCTCCCCAGCGACCGCCATCAGACCCGCAGGCTGTTTGAGGCGCTTTTGCAGGATGATCAGACCGCCTACATCCGCCTGGGCCGAAACCCTGTGGAGGATGTGTACGAGGAGGGCCATGTGCCCTTTGAAATGAACCGTGCCACCGTGCTGTGCGAGGGCACGGAGGTGCTGCTGGTGGGCTGCGGCGAAATGGTGAAGCCCATCCAGGACGCGGCGAAGCTGCTGAACGACGCGGGCATTTCCGCCGGCGCGCTGGACATGTACTGCGTCAAGCCCCTCGACACCGAGGGCCTCCTGCGGGCCGCGGCGGGCAAGAAGCTCATCGTCACCGCGGAGGAGCACGCGCCCTTCGGCGGGCTGGGCAGCATGGTGGCGCAGGCTGTCTGTGCCAACGACCCCAGGCGGGTGCTGTGCCTGGCATTGCCCGATGAGCCCGTCATCACCGGCACCTCTGCCGAGGTGTTCGCCCATTACGGCCTGACCGGCCCCGGCATTGCGCAGACCGTCCGAAACGCGCTGGAGGGTTGAGCATGGCTGCATATGTATTATCCGTGGATCAGAGCACCCAGGGCACCAAGGCCCTGTTGTTTGACGGGGAAGGAAGGCTCATCACGCGGGCCGACCTGCCCCACCGGCAGATTATCAACGACCGGGGCTGGGTGTCCCACGACCCGGAGGAAATCTATCAGAATCTGCTGAATGCCGCGGCCATGGCTGCGGAAAAGGCCGGCATCAGCCCAAACGACATTGCCTGCATAGGCCTGAGCAACCAGCGGGAAACCTCCGTGGCCTGGGATCGTGAAACCGGCAGGCCCGTGTGCGATGCGATTGTCTGGCAGTGCGCCCGGGCGGCGGACGTGTGCGCGGCGGTGGAAAAGGCCGGCATGGGCGATACCGTCCGGGAGCACACGGGCATCCCCGTTTCGCCCTACTTCCCGGCTTCCAAGCTGGCGTGGATCCTGCAGAACGTGCCGGAAGCCAGGACGCTTGCCGATGCGGGCCGCCTGTGCATGGGCACGGTGGACGCGTATCTGGTGTGGAAGCTCACCGGGCAGTACCGCACGGATTACTCGAATGCCTCCCGAACCCAGCTGTTCAATATCCACACCCTGCAATGGGACGCGGACATCTGCCGCGCCTTCGGCATTGACCCCGCCGCCCTGCCGCAGGTGACCGACTCTGACGCAGTGTTTGGCGAAACCGACCTGGGCGGGCTGCTTGACCATGCCATTCCGATTTGCGGCGTGCTGGGGGATTCCCATGCGGCGCTGTTCGGCCAGGGCTGCCTGGAACGCGGCATGACCAAGGCCACCTACGGCACGGGCTCCTCCATCATGATGAACATCGGCAGTCAGCCTGCCGCCTCTGAAAACGGGCTGGTCACCTCCCTGGCCTGGAAGTACAACGGGCAGGTCAGCTATGTGATGGAGGGCAACCTGAACTACACCGGCGCGGTGATCACCTGGCTGAAGGACAGCCTGGGGCTGATTGCCTCCGCCGGGGAAACCGAGGCCCTCGCCCGCAGCGCCAATCCTGCGGACACCACCTGTCTGGTGCCGGCTTTTACGGGCCTGGGCGCGCCCTACTGGGCCAGTGAGGCCCGTGCCCTCATCAGCGGCATGACCCGGCTCACGGGAAAAGCGGAGCTTGTCCGCGCGGCGCTGGACTGCATCGCCTGCCAGATTTACGACGTGGTGGCGGCCATGGAGAAGGATACCGGCATTCGTGTGCCCGTGCTGCGGGTGGACGGCGGACCTACCCGCAACGGCTACCTGATGCAGTTCCAGAGCGATATGCTGAACGCTGCCGTTTCCCGCCCGGACGCGGAGGAGCTGTCCGGCATCGGCGCGGCGTACATGGCGGGCATCTCCGCCGGGTTGTATACCCAGCGGGTGTTTGAGGTGCTGCGCTACCGGGATTTTACCCCCGCCATGGACGCGGCGAAGCGGGCGCGCAGGCTGGATGACTGGACACACGCGGTGCGCCTGGCCTGCGAATAAGCCGCCTGCGCCCGGGGGAGGATTCATGAAAGAAAGTCGCGCGGCATTCCGTGGAAGGCTATGGCAGCTTTTTTTCGGCATGCTGTCCATCAGTGCCGTCACCTTTGGCGGCGGATTTGTGATCGTCACTCTGATGAAGCGGAAATTTGTGGACGAGAAGCACTGGATCACCGAACAGGAGATGCTGGACATGACCGCCCTGGCACAGTCCTCCCCGGGAGCCATTGCCGTGAACGCGGCGATCCTCGTGGGGTGGAAGGTAGCGGGGCTTGCAGGCATGCTTGTAGCGGTGCTGGGTACCATTCTTCCGCCCATGGCCATTCTTGCGGCGATTTCTCTGGGCTATCAGGCCTTTGCAGGCAACCGGTATGTGTCGCTGGCGCTTCGGGGCATGCAATCCGGCGTGGCCGCGGTGATTCTTGACGTATCCCTGAGCCTGGGGCAGCATGTGATGAAGGATGGGCAAAAGACGCACCTGTTCATCATGGCCGCCGCGTTTATTGCCACTTTCTTTCTGAGGGTGAATGTCATCTGGATCATCCTCTGCGCTGCAGCCGCCGGCATTGCGCTGACCCTGCGCCGGAAGGGGGACTGGACGGCATGACGCTTCTTCAGCTTTTTCTCAGCTTTGTGCAAATCGGCCTGTTTTCCGTTGGCGGCGGCTATGCGGCCATTCCTCTGATCCAGGAGCAGACGGTCGCCCTGCATGGCTGGCTGACGGCGGATGAATTCATGAACCTGGCCATCATTGCCGAAATGACCCCCGGCCCCATCGCCGTCAACGGGGCGACCTTCGTGGGCCTGAAGGTGGCCGGGCTGCCCGGGGCGCTGGCAGCCACGCTGGGCTGCATCCTGCCGTCGCTGGTGATTGTGTCCCTGCTGTCGCTGCTTTACAGGCGCTGCAGGGAAATGCCGCTTCTGCAGGGGGTGCTGGGGGCACTCCGGCCCGCGGTGGTGGCGCTGATTGCCTCCGCCGGACTGAACATGCTGCTTCAGCTGGCCTGGGGCGGGCGCATGCCTGCTAGTCCGGGGGATATTCGCTTCGCGGCAACAGGGCTGTTCGTCGCCGCGTTTTGCGCCCTGCGGAAGCTGAAATGGAGCCCTGTGCTGGTCATGGCATTGTGCGGCGCAGCAGGGCTGTGCCTGGGGCTGCTGGGCCTGGCATGACGCCCGCAACCCTTTTCCCGGAATAGGCGGCGCGATTCCCGGAGACGCTGTCCATCGGGGGTGGTGAGGGCATGCAGCTGGCCCTGCTTTGCGTAACGGGCGCGGCGCTTTTTGCCGTGATGCGGAGAATCGTATTTCTGCGGGGCTGCGGGTGTCCCGCTCCGGCACGCCGCCTGTATATGCGCGCCTCGTGGTGCCTTGGCCTTGCTTCCTATGCCGCCATGGCTGTGCAGGAGCTGATCCTGCTGCTGGACGGCCGCCTGCGCTGGAGCAACGCGCTGCCCCTGCACCTGTGCAGCCTGATGGGCCTGCTCACCCTGCCCATGCTGCTGACCCGCCGCCGGATGCTCTGGCACTGGTCGCTGTACCTGGGCATGCCCGGCGCGGCCCTGGCGCTGCTGTTTCCATCCATCCTTGAAACCTCCCGGCCCGAGATAACTGCCCTGGCCTTTCATCTGCTGCACTGCACCGTGCTGCTTGCGCCGCTGCTGCCCCTCAGCCTGGGGATGCGGCCCCGGCCGTCGGGCGCAGTGTGCTCCATGCTGTTTCTGCTGGTGCTGGGCTTCATTGACCTGGGGGTCAACACACTCACCGACGGCAACTATCTCTTCCTGGAAGCGCCCGCTTCCGGCACGCCCCTGGCCTGGATGGCGCGCCGCGGAGCTGCGGTTTACCGGCTGCTGCTGGCCGGAGCCGCCCTGCTGGTGCTGGGCACCGAGGCGCTGGCGGTGTGGCTTGCGGGGATGAGGCATCGGTCAAACCCATCCCGTTCCGGACGGAGTTAAGGAAGCTCATAGCATGCCTATGCCCGCGTATTGCAGCAGGTGTGGGCATTGGCATTTTCTCCTTCCTTTGTTTTTTGCAGACGTCCGGCGTCCTCCCGATGGCATCGGAACGGGAAGGGCGCTTTCATGTGTTGCCATCCCGTCCGGCGCGTGATATACTGAACAAAAAACGGCTTGTCTGCGGACAGGCCTATCGGGGCAAGGAGAATACGCGCATGAATCAGTTGTGGTACGATAGGCCGGCCTTCTGCTGGAACGAGGCCCTCCCCCTGGGCAACGGCAGCATGGGCGCCATGTGCTTTGGCGGAACGCTGGTGGATCGCTTCCAGCTTAACGACGATACGCTGTGGTCCGGGGGAGCCATCGACCGCATCAACCCCGACGCGTGGGAGGGCGTGTGCGAGGCGCGACGGCTGCTTCGGGAGGGTCGGGTGTCCGAGGCCGAGGAAGCCGCATGTGAGATGATTGCCGCCACCCCCGACGGCCAGCGGGCGTACGAGCCGCTGTGCGACCTGATTGTGCAGCTGCGCAATCCGGAGGATGGCCGGTATGCCTCGCCCTTTTCCATTCGGGATCTTTGCGGCGTGTCCATGAACGGCTTTGAGCCTGCCGCAGGGGTGGAAGACTACCGGCGGGAGCTGTTCCTGGACGAGGGCGTGCATACGGTAGCCTACCGCCTGAACGGCGCATCCCACCGGCGGGAGAGTTTCATTTCCTATCCCGCGGGGGTTATGGCGGTGAGCCTGCAGGGCGGGGAAGTGCGGGCCATGCTGCGCCGGGCCGGAAGGGTTTCCGCCCATCGGGCGGTGGACGGCCGCACCGTTTGTTTGGAGGGCACCGCAGCCAACGGCGGCGTGTCCTTCTGCTGCGCGCTCCGGGCAGTGGGAGGAGAAGTCCGCCGGGCGGGAGACATGCTGTGCCTGCAGGGCAATGGTGTGCTGTACGCAGCCTCTGCCACATCCCTTCGGGAGGGAGAGGATTACCTGGCCGCCGCCCTGCGAAAGCTCGACGCTGCTGAAGCCATGGGTTATGACGCGCTGAAGGCGCAGCACCTGTCGGACTTCACCCCTCGCATGAACGCCTGCCGCCTGACGCTGGACGCTTCCTCTTCACCGACGCACCTTCCCCACGACGCGCGCCTCCGCCTGGTGCAGGAGGGACGGGAAGATTTCGGGCTGATCTGCGACCTGTTTGCCTACGGGCGCTATCTGCTCCTGTGCTCCAGCCGTCCGGGCAGCCTGCCCGCGAATCTGCAGGGCATCTGGAACGAAAGCTACGCTCCTACCTGGGACAGCAAGTTTACCATCAATATCAACACCGAAATGAACTACTGGCCGGCAGAATCCTGCGCGCTGTCCGAAACCCACGAGGCGCTGTTCGACCACATCCGCCGCATGGTGCCCCGGGGCCGGGAAACCGCCCAAAGGATGTATCACGCCCGGGGCTGGATGGCCCACCACAACACGGATGTGTGGGCCGACTGCGCGCCCCAGGACAACTACGCCCCCTCCACCTTCTGGCAGATGGGCGCGGCGTGGCTGTCCCTGCACCTGTGGGAGCATTATCAGTATACCGAAGACCGGGCCTTTTTGAAGGAGAACTATCCCATCATGCGGGAGGCCGCGCTGTTTTTCCTGGACACGCTGGAGGAGGACGAGCACGGCCATGTATGGGTTAGCCCCTCCATTTCCCCGGAAAACACCTACCGCCTGCCTGACGGCATCACGGGCTGCCTTTGCAGCGACGCGGCCATGGATCAGCAGATTCTATGGGAGCTGCTGACTGCCGTGGTGCAGGCGGGATGCATCCTTGGCGACGATGTATCGGCCTTTGAGCAGCTGCTGCCGCGCCTGCGGCCGGTGGAGATATCGGCCGAAGGGCTGGTGCGCGAGTGGCTTGATCCGTTAAAGGCTGAAACCGAGCTGGGCCA
This sequence comes from uncultured Clostridia bacterium, assembly GCA_945877525.1. Classification (GTDB taxonomy): domain Bacteria; phylum Bacillota; class Clostridia; order Christensenellales; family Aristaeellaceae; genus UBA11524. The sequence goes on from CAMDVP010000014.1 coordinate 25,653, forward strand.
CCGGCACATTTCACACCTGTTTGCGCTATATCCCGGCAAGCAGATCACCGCTGCCC